>NZ_JBFALJ010000001.1:768967-793074 GCF_040660195.1 Streptomyces sp. NPDC050147
CGCGGCGCGGGAGCGGCTTCCTCGGCCGCTGCGGGCTCCGGAGTCACGGCCTGGACGGGCTCTTCGGCGGCGGGGGTGGCCGGTATGGCCGGAGCCGCGGCCTCGGTGGCGCCTACCGGCGGTCCCGCGGGTCGCGACGCCGCACGGCGCCTGCGGCGCGGTGGCAGGGTGTCGCTGGGCGTGTTGTTGTCCGAGCCCTCAGTGGGTTCGTTCGGCTCATGCATGCGGGCGGTTCTCCCGTCACGCTCCCGGGCGCCGCGCCTGGTCCGGTGATGTCCGCGGCCCTCGCTCACCTACGCGGGGCCGCCATCCGGGGGCGTGGGCGCCGCACGGGAGCTCTATGTGTCTGTCTCGCCGGTTCCGTACGCCCAAATGCGAACGGCCTGGCGAAAGTCTCGGTCAGTGCGCTGCCCGACCCAGGTGGCTCCCGAGTACAAGGGCGGCGCTTCTGTTTCTGCCGACGGCCCTCCCTACACGGGACCTTCCGTCGCCGGCGCCTTCGCGGTGGCTGCGGCGGACCCGTGGTTCTGGGGTGGGGCCGTGGCTGCCTCGCGGTCGGGCGCGAGCGGGTCGGTCACCGTGCCGGTCTCGTCGTCAAGAAGCCCCTGCGCCAGCCTGGTCACCGCTGCGGGGACCGGCGGCGCCAGGTCGGCCACAGCTCGGAGACCGGACAGGACGTCGTCGGGTCGTACGGCAGGTGTCACGTGCCGAACAACCAGCCGCAGTATCGCACAGGGCTGGTCGGTCGGCCTATCAGTGCCGTGGCTGAGTGCCTCGTCAGAGGCGAGGGCCTCAAGGCTCACGACGGCCTCGCGGGCGTCGAAGGTCCGCATGCCGTTCTTCGTGCGGCGCTGGACCTCGACGCTCTCCGCGGCCCGGAAGGCCTCGGCGGCACGCTGTGCGTCCGCGGGCTCGACGCCGTTCAGGCGCAGCTCCCAGATGGACGCGGTGAGCCGGTCGGCGAGTCCCGAGGTGTGGGACACGACGGCGTCGACGATGTCGAGGCCGGTCGGCATCGACTCATCGAGCAGCTCGCGCAGCTTGTCGGGGTCACGCGGCTCGGTGAGCGCGATCTCCAGGTACTCGGCCTCGCTGCCCGTGCCGGTGGGTGCGGCATTGGCGTACGACACCTTCGGGTGCGGGGTGAACCCCGCCGAGTACGCCATGGGCACCTCGGCGCGGCGCAGCGCCCGCTCGAAGGCGCGCTGGAAGTCGCGGTGGCTGGTGAACCGGAGGCGGCCGCGCTTGGTGTAGCGCAGTCGGATGCGCTGCACCGCGGGAGCGGGCGGCGGGCCTTCGGGCTGTCGCTTGCCCAGTGTTCTAGTCCTTCGTGAGTGCGGTCGTACTGCTACCTAGAGTACGTGCCTTGGCCGTGTCCGGTTCCCGCCGGGCCACCGGCACCGGTGTGGGCTCCACCGGGGCCACCCTCACGGGGACCGGTCCCTTCGGCGCCCCGAACAGCATGCGCCGTACATCGGCACGCGCGTCCCGCACGCTCTGACGGGCGGCGGCCAGGGCCTGCCGGGTGGCACGGCCCGCGTCCTTCACCGCCTGGGCGGCGGGCCGCCAGATCCCGTCACGCACCGCGTGCCCCACGGGAGTGAGGACCGCGCGGTACACCCAGCGCACCGGGTCGACGAAGAGCCACCGCAGGAGCCTGCCGAGGAAGCGGCCCACGGCGAGCGAGACATACCCGGCGATACGCCAGGCGTGTCCGAACGCGGCGCCGATCTCGCGTGCGACGACTGCTATGCCCCGCCCGACGGGCGCGAGGACCCAGCGCCACAGGGCGACGGCGGGCACGACGAAGATCCAGCGCCCGAGGGCGGCGAGCACCGCCCCGATCCCCCGCAGCAGCCAGCCGACCCCGGCCCCGATGCCCCGAGCCGTCCAGGCGATGCCCGACCCGATTCCCCTGGCGAGCCAGGCGATCGCGCGCCCGATCGGGGTGAGCACGGAGGCGTACAGCCACACGGCGGGGACCACGATCAGCACCCGCCCCAGCCACGCGAGCCCCTTGCCGACCGGCACGACCACATACCGCCACAGCCCCACCCACGGCCACACGAAGACGGCCTTGAGCAGCCACGTCACACCGACGCCGATGCCGCGCCCCGCCACCGCGGCGCCCGCCGCGATGCCTCGGACCAGCCAGGTGATCGCGTGCCCGACGGGCGTCAGCACGGACGCGTACAGCCACGTGGCGGGGATCACGACGAGTGTCCGCCCCAGCCACACGACGCCGTGCCCAACTCCCCGGCACAGCCAGAGAATGCCGTGGCCGAGGGGGGTGAGCACGGAGGCGTACAGCCACACGGCGGGCACCACGATCAGCACCCGCCCCAGCCACGCGAGCCCCTTACCTACCGGCACGACCACATACCGCCACAGCCCCACCCACGGCCACACGAAGACGGCCTTGAGCAACCACACCGTGGCGGTGCCGATGGCGCGGGCGACCGGTGTGAGGACGTACGCGTTCAGCCAGTCGAGCGGCGTCACGATCAGCGTCCGGCCCAGCCAGGCCAACGCGCGCCCCACGGGCCGCAGGCCCCTGAAGTACAGAAAGCGGCCGCAGACGGCGAGGGCGTCCCACACCAGGCGCACCGGCACGACGAGTACGAGCACGACGATCCGCACCGGGATGCGGATCGCCACGGCGAGGCAGCCGTCGGCCTGCGGTGGGGGTTGTGGTGCGGTGAGCGGCTGCTCCCGCTCTCGCTCGGGGAGCGGGGGCCGCTTTTCCAGGTCCATGCCGTCCTAGACGCGTCAGGGGCGGGTGCTGGTTCGGTCAGGCGCCGGTCGGGATCCAGTAACGCAGCTTTCCGCCGCGTTCGTCCTCGAAAGTGCCGCCCGCGCTCTCGATCACCTTGCGCGAACCGGTGTTGTCGGTGTCACACGTGACCAGGACCGATGCGAGGCCCAGGGCGCGTGCGTACGGCAGAGCGCCGGTCAGCATCGCCGTGGCATGGCCGCGGCGGCGGGCGGTGGGACGTACGTCGTAGCCGATGTGGCCGCCGTACTCGCGCAGGAAGCGCGTGTCGACGTTGTGCCGGATGGCGAGGCGGCCGAGGTAGTGGGCGCCGTCCGCGTACCAGAGAGTCGTCACGGGGACGGAGAACGGCTCGGCGGGGTGAACGGCGGCGCGGACCTCGGCGACGTAACGCTCGAAGACCGCCGGGTCGTGCCACTTGTCGCCGTACTCGCGCAAAGTGTGGCCGAGCGTCGTGTCGTCGTCATCGCCGCCGCGCCCCTCGGCGCGGAACTCCTCCATCGCGGCGACGAAGGAGAGATGCACGAGGCCGGTGGGCGGGACGAGTCGGGGAAGACCCGACCCGCCCACCGGCACGACCTGCGACATTTACTTCACTACCGACAAGGGAAGGAGCTTCTTGCCGGTCGGGCCGATCTGGATCTCGGTCTGCATCTGCGGGCACACGCCGCAGTCGAAGCAGGGGGTCCAGCGGCAGTCCTCGACCTCGGTCTCGTCGAGCGAGTCCTGCCAGTCGTCCCAGAGCCAGTCCTTGTCGAGACCGGAGTCCAGGTGGTCCCAGGGCAGGACTTCCTCGTACGTGCGCTCACGCGTCGTGTACCAGTCGACGTCCACGCCGAAGGCGGGCAGCGTCTTCTCGGCGCAGGCCATCCAGCGGTCGTAGCTGAAGTGCTCGCGCCAGCCGTCGAAACGGCCGCCGTCCTCGTACACGGCGCGGATGACGGAGCCGATGCGGCGGTCACCGCGCGAGAGCAGGCCCTCGACGATGCCGGGCTTGCCGTCGTGGTAGCGGAAGCCGATCGAGCGGCCGTACTTCTTGTCGCCGCGGATCTTGTCGCGCAGCTTCGCGAGACGGGCGTCCGTATCCTGCGCCGACAGTTGCGGCGCCCACTGGAAGGGCGTGTGCGGCTTGGGCACGAAGCCGCCGATGGAGACCGTGCAGCGGATGTCGTTGCCCGCGACCTCGCGGCCCTTGGCGATGACGTTCGCCGCCATGTCCGCGATCTGCAGGACGTCCTCGTCGGTCTCGGTGGGCAGGCCGAGCATGAAGTACAGCTTGACCTGGCGCCAGCCGTTGCCGTACGCGGTCGCGACGGTGCGGATCAGGTCCTCTTCGGAGACCATCTTGTTGATGACCTTCCGCATCCGCTCGCTGCCGCCCTCGGGGGCGAAGGTGAGGCCCGACCGGCGGCCGTTCCTCGTCAGCTCGTTCGCGAGGTCGATGTTGAAGGCGTCCACGCGGGTCGAGGGGAGGGAGAGGCCGATCTTGTCTTCCTCGTACCGGTCCGCGAGGCCCTTGGCGACGTCCGCGATCTCGGTGTGGTCCGCGGAGGAGAGGGAGAGAAGCCCGACCTCCTCGAAGCCCGTCGCCTTCAGGCCCTTCTCCACCATGTCGCCGATGCCGGTGATGCTTCGCTCCCGCACGGGGCGCGTGATCATGCCGGCCTGGCAGAAACGGCAGCCGCGGGTGCAGCCGCGGAAGATCTCCACGGACATGCGCTCGTGGACGGTCTCCGCGAGCGGCACGAGGGGCTGCTTCGGGTAGGGCCACTCGTCCAGGTCCATGACGGTGTGCTTGGACACGCGCCACGGGACACCCGACTTGTTCGGTACGACGCGGCCGATCCGCCCGTCCGGGAGGTACTCGACGTCGTAGAACCCGGGGACGTAGACCGAACCGGTCCTGGCGAGCCGGAAGAGGACTTCCTCGCGGCCGCCGGGGCGGCCCTCGGCCTTCCACTCGCGGATGATCGCCGTCATGTCGAGCACGGCCTGCTCGCCGTCGCCGATGACCGCGCAGTCGATGAACTCCGCGATCGGCTCGGGGTTGAAGGCCGCGTGGCCTCCGGCGAGGACGATCGGGTCGTCGATGGTGCGGTTCTTGGACTCCAGGGGAATCCCGGCCAGGTCGAGGGCGGTCAGCATGTTCGTGTAGCCGAGCTCGGTGGAGAAGCTGAGCCCGAACACGTCGAAGGCGCCGACGGGACGGTGGGCGTCCACGGTGAACTGCGGGACCTTGTGCTCCCGCATCAGCTCTTCGAGGTCCGGCCAGACGCTGTACGTCCGCTCGGCGAGGACGCCCTCGCGCTCGTTCAGTACCTCGTAGAGGATCATGACGCCCTGGTTGGGCAGCCCGACCTCGTACGCGTCGGGGTACATGAGCGCCCAGCGGACGTCACACGCGTCCCAGTCCTTGACGGTGGAGTTGAGCTCTCCGCCGACGTACTGGATGGGCTTCTGGACGTGCGGGAGAAGCGCTTCCAGGCGTGGGAAGACGGACTCGACAGGCATCACAGCGTCTTTCGGCAGGGTTCTCATGATCTGGCAGGGGTGACCATCCAGCGTACCTCGGTACTCACCCGCCCAATGACGACCGCAGTTTCGCCCTGGACGCCTTGGCCCACACCTGGGGCAGCTCCCGCTCGCGATCCGTCGCGGCCGCCTCCTCCTGGCCGTACAGGAGGCCCCAGGTGAAGGCGGTCTCGCCCGCCGCGTGGGCCTGGATCGCCAGGCTGCGCAGCGCCTCGCGGGCGACCACGCTGTCCTGGTGGTCGCCCAGGACCTTCTGCACGGCCTTCATCTGCTTCGCGAACCGCTTGGCGGGCTTGCCGAGCGCGGGCCTGGCCGCCTCGCCCGCGTACCGGGCCCGCTTGGCGGCCTTGCGGGCCCCGTGCATCGCCACGTCGCGCTCCTCCCCCGGCGCCAGCGCGAGGGCGTGTTCGATGCGGGCCTCCAGGCGGGCGTAGTCCTTCCGTACGGCCTTGGGGAGGGCCTTGGCGGGGGACGCGAGGGCGGCCTTGCGCAGCGGCGGGTCGGCGAGCAGCGCGTCGACGGAATCGAGGAGCCGCACGTACCGCTGTCCTTCGAGTGCGGCGACGGTCCTGCTCCGGGCATCGTCGGCACCGGCCACGTTCCAGATGCGCAGGCGGGCCCGCACCGGCCCGAGGAGCAAGGTCCCCGGCACGGTGTCGACGCGGTCCGTGAGCCGCTCGGCCAGGACCTCCTGGTCACGGTCGACGCCGAGCTCGCCCGCGAGCCATTTCAGTTCGACGCCGATCGGGTCGGTGACGGAGCGGTCGAGGAGCTTCCTGTACGAGCGGAACGCGCTGCGCATCCGCCGCGTGGCGACCCGCATCCGGTGCACGGAGTCCGGCAGGTCACGGCGGACGTCCGGGTCGAGGGCGACGAGGGCGTCGCGCTGGGTGCGGATGTAGGCGAGGACGTGGTCGGCAGCGGTGACGGGGGCAGGTCGCACAGCGGGATCCTCCTCATGGACGGCAACGGCGCGCTCGTCCTTCTTCCCCTGCTTGGCCTCGGCAGGCTTCGGCTTGCCCCGCGCGATCCGCTGCCGGGTCGGGGGCGGCGCCGTCCCCGCCTGGGCCCTGGCCAGTTTCGATGCGGACTTCGACCGCTCGACCCCCAGCTTCTTCAGCTTCTTCTCGATCCGGTCGAGCAGCGCGGGGTCCACGTCGTCCGCGAGCTCCACCTCGATCTCGGCCCACTCGGCGGTGGAGCCGCCCTCCGTGAGCCGCTCCGCCCTGACCCGGTCGATGCTCAGCTCGGCGAGCAGCGCGCCCTTGGCGTCGAGGAGGTGGCGCAGGTCCCGCGCGGTCACCAGGCGCATGACGGGTACGAGTGCGGCGTCGCGCACCCGGGATCGCACGAGGCCGGACAGCTCGGGCGGCACCGAGTCCGACAGCGGGGCATGGATCTCGTCCCGCACGCCCTGGATGAGGGACACCGGCAGCTTCAGGTGCCAGCCCTCGTCATCGCCGCCGGTGCGGCGGCGCAGCGTGATCGAGTCGGCGAGCAGGAGTTGGTCGGTCGTGTCGTGATAGACGGCGTCCAGTTCGACGACGCCCTTGTCGACGGCCTTCGCGACCCCGGCGACACCGGTCAGGTCAGGCAGCTCCGCGTCCGCCTTGACGTCGTACTTCCGCTCGATCTCCCGCTTTGTCTCCGCCATGAACCGAATCTAGACGGGATCCGGGGCGCTGGGCAGTCCCCCAGGCGCCCCGGGCCGGGCTAGGCCGACATCGGACGCTGCACCTTGATGGACTGGAGCAGGCCGACGGCCACCCAGACGGCGAACATCGATGACCCTCCGTACGAGACGAAGGGCAGCGGCAGACCCGCCACCGGCATGATGCCGAGCGTCATCCCGATGTTCTCGAAGGACTGGAAGGCGAACCAGGCGATGATCCCGGCGGCGACGATCGTGCCGTACAGCTCGGTCGTCTCACGCGCGATGCGGCAGGCGCGCCAGAGGAAGATGCCGAGCAGCACCAGGATGAGCCCGGCGCCCGCGAAGCCGAGCTCCTCGCCCGCGACGGTGAAGACGAAGTCCGTCTGCTGTTCGGGCACGAACTGGCCGGTGGTCTGCGAGCCCTTGAAGAGCCCGGTGCCCGTCAGTCCGCCGGAGCCGATCGCGATGCGCGCCTGGTTGGTGTTGTAGCCGACGCCCGCCGGGTCGAGCGCGGGGTTGGCGAAGGCCGCGAAGCGGGCGATCTGGTAGTCGTCCAGGACGCCGAGCTGCCAGACGGCGATCGCGCCGGCGGCGCCCGTGCCGAGGAGTCCGAAGACCCAGCGGTTGGAGGCGCCCGACGCGAGCAGCACGCCGAGCACGATCATCGCCATCACCATGACCGACCCGAGGTCGGGCATGAGGAGCACGATCACTATCGGTACGGCGGCCAGACCGAGGGCCTGGAGGACCGTGCGGTGGTCGGGGTGGTCCCGGTCGCCGGCGTCCACCCGTGCGGCGAGCAGCATCGCCATGCCCAGGATGATCGTGATCTTCACGAACTCGGAGGGCTGCAGCGAGAAGCCGCCGCCGAGCACGATCCAGGCGTGCGCGCCGTTGATCGTCGCGCCGAGCGGGGTGAGGACGAGCAGGACGAGGAAGACGGAGATGCCGTAGAGGATCGGCACGGCCGTCCGCAGCGTCCGGTGGCCGAGCCAGACCGTGCCGGCCATCAGGGCGATGCCGATGCCGGTGTTCAGGACGTGCTTGAGCAGGAAGGAGTACGGGTCGTCGCCGACCAGCTCGGTGCGGTTGCGCGTCGCGGAGTAGACGAGCGCGGAGCCGATCGCGGAGAGCGCGATCGCGCAGAGCAGTATCGGCCAGTCCATCCTGCGTACCAGCGAATCGCGGGCGAACAGGCGGGCCGAGAGCGACGAGCGCTCGGGCCCGTAACCGGAGACGGAGAAGCCATTGTGGCCGGCCACTAGTCACGCCTCCAGTTCGCGGGCGCGCCCGCCAGTTCCTGCTGTTCCTGCGCCGGCTTGGGGGCCTCGGGCTTGTACGGCTTGATCTTCGGGGACTTGATCGATCCGTCGGTCTCGATCTTCGGCAGGTCCTTCTGCGGCTGGGGCAGCAGGGCCTTCTTGAGGTCCTGCTTGCCGTTTTCGTCCAGGCCGTAGATGCCGTCGTAGATCTTGCGGACGGCGGGGCCCGACGCTCCGGAACCCGTACCACCCTGGGAGATCGTCATCACGATCGAGTAGTCCTTGGTGTACGTCGCGAACCACGAGGTGGTCTGCTTGCCGTGGACCTCCGCCGTACCCGTCTTGGCGTGCATCGGGATCTTGTCCTGCGGCCAGCCGCCGAAGCGCCAGGCGGCCGTTCCCTTGGTCGCCACGTCGGCGAGCGCACCGTCTATGTCACGGCGCGTCTTCTCGTCCATGGGCAGCTTGCCGTGGGACTTCGGCTTGATCTCCTGGACCTGCTTGCCGTCGGCGCTGATGATCGCCTTGCCGACGGTGGGGTTGTAGAGGGTGCCGCCGTTGGCGATGGCGGAGTAGATCGTGGCCATCTGTATCGGCGTGACGAGGGTGTCGCCCTGCCCGATGGAGTAGTTGACGGAGTCACCGGCGCGCATCTTCATGCCTTCGAGGCAGTTCTCGTACGCGATCTGCTCGACGTAGTCGCCGCCCTTCTTGCCCTGCTTGCACCAGCCGTCCTTGTTGGCCTTCCAGTAGTCCTTCTTCCACTGGCGGTCCGGGACGCGTCCGGTGACCTCGTTCGGCAGGTCGATGCCGGTCTCCTTGCCGAGGCCGAACTGGTGGGCCGTCTTGTAGAACCAGTCCTTGGCGTTCTTCTTCGGCTTGTTGCCGCCGTCCTTGGCCCACTGGTCGTGCGAGAGCTTGTAGAAGACGGTGTCGCAGGAGACCTCGAGGGCCTGGCCGAGGGTGATGTTGCCGTGGCCCTGGGACTCGAAGTTCTTGAAGGTCTGGCCGCCGATGGAGTACGAGCTGGGGCAGGGGTAGCTGCCGTTGAAGTCGTAGCCCGCGTTGACCGCCGCCGTCGTCGGGATGACCTTGAAGATCGAGCCCGGGGCCGCCTGGCCCTGGATGGCGCGGTTCAGGAGCGGGTAGTTGGACTTCTTGCCGGTGAGCCGGGTGTAGTCCTTGCCGGAGATGCCGCCGACCCAGGCGTTCGGGTCGTAGGTCGGGTTGGACGCCATGGAGACGACACGTCCGGTCTTGTTCTCCATGACGACGACGGCGCCCGCGTCGGCCTTGTAGTTCTCGTTGGTGTTCTTGTCGAACTCCTGGCGGGCCTTCTTCATCGCGTCGTTCAGCCAGTACTCGGACAGCGCCTGTACGCGCGCGTCGATGCTGGTGACGACGTTCGCGCCGGGCTGGGCCGGGTCGTCCTTGGCCTTGCCGATGACGCGGCCGAGGTTGTCGACCTCGTAGCGGGTGACGCCCGCCTTGCCGCGCAGCTGCGCGTCGTAGGTCCGCTCCAGGCCGGAGCGGCCGACCTGGTCGGAGCGGAGGAACGGCGACTCGGTGTTCTCGGCCTTCTTGATCTCTTCGTCGGTGACCGGCGAGAGGTAGCCGAGCACCTGGGCGGTGTTGGACTTGCCGGGCGCGGCGTAGCGGCGGACGGCGGTGGGCTCGGCGGTGATGCCGGGGAAGTCCTCGGCGCGCTCGCGGATCTGGAGGGCCTGCTTGGGCGAGGCCTCGTCCGTGATCGGGATCGGCTGGTAGGGCGAGCCGTTCCAGCAGGGCTGCGGGGTCTTGGAGTCACAGAGCCGGACCTTGTCGGAAACGTCCTTGGGGCTCATGCCGAGGACGTCGGCGAGCTTGGCGAGGGCCGCCTTGCCGTCGTCCTTCATCTTCATCAGCTCCGTGCGGGACGCGGAGACGACCAGGCGGGTCTCGTTGTCGGCGATCGGCACGCCGCGGGCGTCGAGGATCGAGCCGCGTACGGCGGGGTCGACGACCTGCTGGACGTGGTTGCCGGAGGCTTCCTCGGCGTACTCCTCACCGTTGCGGATCTGGAGGTACCAGAGGCGGCCGCCGAGGGTGAGGAGGAGGGAGAGCACGAGGATCTGGATGACGATGAGACGGATCTGGACTCTTGGGGTCCGTCCGGTCTCGGGGATGTTGGTCACTGCTGTTCCTCCCCCTCTCAGTGTGTGTACGAGTGGTACGTGTGCACGACCGGCCGGTGCGTCCGGCCGGTCGCGTACGGGGCCAAATGCGCTGCGGTCACAGGCGCTTGACCCCCTTGATGCGTCCGGCGCGCGCGACGCGGGCCTTGGCCGCCTTCATCCGCAGGCCGCCGCGCTGGTTGCCGATGCGCAGCCCGGTCCCGGAGGCGAGCCAGCCGGAGGCGACGTCCGTGGCCTTGTTGGCGGGAGAGGTCTCGCCCAGCGGGTCGTTCTCGGCTCTGCGGGCGAGCGCGATGATCAGCGGCACCGTGAACGGCGCGAGCAGCAGGTCGTACAGGGCGGCCGTGAAGAGGAGCCCGCCCAAGCCCACGTGGCGGGCGGCGGTGTCCCCGACGAGGGCGCCGACGCCCGCGTAGAGCAGGGTCGAGCCGATGGCGGCGCTGACGACCACGACGAGCGGCCCGGTGGCCGACTTGAGCCGCCCGGTCTCCGGCTTGGCCAGGCCCGCGAGGTAGCCGACGACACACAGCACCAGGGCGTACCGCCCGGCGGCGTGGTCGGCCGGCGGCGCCAGGTCCGCGAGGAGTCCGGCGCCGAAGCCGACGAGGGCGCCGCCCACATGGCCGTAGACCAGGGCGAGACCGAGCACGGTGAGCAGCACCAGGTCCGGTACCGCGCCGGGAAGTTGCAGCCGGGCCAGGACGCTGACCTGGATGACCAGGGCGACGACGACCAGGGCGGCGGAGAGCAGGATTCGGTTGAAACGCATGGGGTCCGGTGCTCCTACTGCTCGTCGTTGCCGTTGTCGACGCCGTCGGCCGGGGCCTGTCCTGACGGGGTGGCCGTCACGGTCACCGTCGGGGTCGGCTTCGGTTTGGCGGGCTTCTTCGGCAGGACCGTGTCGCGCGGGTCCTCGCGGGGCGCTTCGACGACGACTCCGACGATGTCCAGCTTGGTGAAGCCGACGTACGGCTTGATGTAGATGTTGCGTGTCAGGTCACCGCCCGACGGGTCGACGCGGACGACCTGGCCGACCGGCACGCCCGGTACGAACGGCTTGTTCTTCTGCGACCCGAAGGTGACCAGGCGGTCGCCCTTCTTGATCTCGGCCTTGCCGTTGAGCATCTGTACCGAGAGCGGGCGGTCGCCCTGTCCGGTGGCGAAGCCGAGTTCGTCGGTCTTCTCCATGCGCGTGCCGACGGTGAAGTCGGGGTCGTTGGCGAGCAGGACGGTCGCGGTGCTCGGGCCGACCGTCGTGACGCGGCCGACCAGGCCGTCGCCGTTCAGGACGGTCATGTCGCGCTTGATTCCGTCGTTCGCGCCCGCGTCGATGGTGACGGTCCAGGAGAAGCCCTGGGCCGCTCCTATGCCGATGACTTCGGCGCCCTTGATGCCGTACTGACCCGCACCGGCGCTCTTGAGCATGCTGTCCAGCTGTCTGACCCGGCTGCGATTGCGGTCGTCGCTGCCGAGCTTCGCCTTCAAGGCGGCGTTCTGCCGCTCGAGTTCGGCGATCCGGTCATGCCGGTCACCGGAGTCCCTGACCGCGCCGATGGCGTTGCCGATCGGGTCGACGGCGGACGACACGCCGTTCTCGACCGGGCCGAAGACCGTGGCGGCGGCCCGGCGGGCACCGTCGACCGGCGAGTCCTCGCCACCACGGATGTCCACCGTGATCAAAGCGAACGCGATGGCGATCAGCAGCACCAGGAGCAGCCGGCTCTCTCGTGTGTCCCTCACGTGCGGCGGCCGTGCCTTCCTCAGTTGGAAATCCTTGGAATTCTGAGCAACTGTGCGTATGTAGGAGCAAATCTAAACAATCCGATTCCACGGCGTCTGCGGCGCCGCGGAATTGTCGTTCCTTGCCCTTGTTGTGTGTTGTCTTCTGAGCCCTCTATATCAACGATCCGCCGCACGAGGTGACAGGCACTCGTACGGCGGACGCCCTATTCGGCGGGTTCGCGCCACCCTCAGCGGCGCGGTGACGCGTCCAGGACCTGCTGGAGCGCCTCGAACTCCTCGACGCACTTGCCGGATCCGAGCGCCACGCTGTCCAGCGGGTTCTCGGCGATGTGGATCGGCATGCCCGTCTCGCGGCGCAGCCGCTCGTCGAGGCCGCGCAGCAGGGCGCCGCCTCCGGTGAGAACGATGCCGCGGTCCATCACGTCACCGGAGAGTTCCGGCGGGCACTTGTCGAGGGTCGTCTTGACCGCGTCCACGATCGCGTTGACCGGCTCCTCGATGGCCTTGCGGACCTCGGCGGCGGAGATGACGACGGTCTTGGGCAGCCCGGAGACCAGGTCCCGGCCACGGATCTCGGTGTGCTCGTCGGCATCCATGTCGTACGCCGAACCGATGGTGATCTTGATCTGCTCGGCCGTGCGCTCACCGAGGAGGAGGGAGTACTCCTTCTTGATGTGCTGGATGATCGCGTTGTCCAGTTCGTCGCCCGCGACGCGGATCGACTGTGCCGTGACGATTCCGCCGAGCGAGATGACGGCGACCTCGGTGGTGCCGCCGCCGATGTCGACCACCATGTTGCCCGTGGCCTCGTGGACCGGCAGGCCGGAGCCGATGGCCGCGGCCATGGGCTCCTCGATGATGTGCACCTGGCGGGCGCCGGCCTGCGAGGAGGCCTCGATGACGGCGCGGCGCTCGACTCCGGTGATGCCGGAGGGCACACAGACGACGACACGCGGGCGGGCGAGGTAACGCCGCTTGTGGATCTTCAGGATGAAGTAGCGGAGCATCCGCTCGGTGATCTCGAAGTCGGCGATGACGCCGTCCTTCAGCGGTCGCACGGCAACGATGTTGCCCGGCGTGCGACCGATCATCTTCTTGGCTTCGGCGCCGACCGCGAGGATGCCACCAGTGTTGGTGTTGATCGCGACGACGGACGGTTCGTTGAGAACGATCCCGCGACCCCTGACGTACACCAGCGTGTTGGCGGTCCCGAGGTCGACAGCCATGTCACGGCCGATGAACGACATGTTGTTCCCCATGAGGATGCGTCTGGCCTTCCCTGGAGCTTCTGATGGCTTTTTAGGTAGGCGAGGTGGTTGCTGTGTGGCGTGGAGGCTTCCATCGTAGTCTCGCCTGCACGAACACGGCGCTAGGGTCTTCGCCATTGTCAGCAGATGATGCGCCGCCTCGCTCTTGGAGACGTGCCATCGGAGGCACGGGTTCCCCCAATTGGGGCGCATATGCCAAGGGGCGGCCGGTTTTCTCGGCCACCCCTGGTCAGGGCGGTGCCCTGCTGACTGGACGTCAGAAGTCTTTGCGGAACTCTTTACCTGTGTCCGTCAGGCGAGACCGCGTCCGGCCGTCAGGCGACACCCGGGAACGCGTCAGGCGACACCCGGGAAGAAGATCTTCAGCTCGCGCTCGGCGGACTCCTCGGAGTCCGAGGCGTGGATCAGGTTCTCCCTGACGATGGAACCGAAGTCGCCCCGGATGGAGCCGGGCGCGGCGGCGATCGGGTCGGTCGGACCCGCCAGGGCGCGCACACCCTCGATGACACGCTCGCCCTCGACGACGAGCGCGACGACCGGGCCCGAGGACATGAAGTCGACCAGCGGCTCGTAGAAGGGCTTGCCCTTGTGCTCGCCGTAGTGCTGCTCCAGCGTCTCCTGGTCGAGCGAGCGCAGTTCGAGAGCGGAGATCGTCCAGCCCGCCTTGCGCTCGATGCGGCCGATGATCTCGCCGATCAGGCCACGACGGACGGTGTCGGGCTTGAGCAGGACGAGAGTGCGCTGGGTCATGTGCGGCTCCAAGTATTTTTTCTACGAGCGTGCGGGTTGACCGGCACGATACCGGCACCCACTACACCGCGTTACCTCAGGCCGGCACCTCAGGCCCCGGCCTCGGCCTCCGCCTGCGCCGCGAACCTGGCCTTCGCCTCGTCGATCTTCTGGCCGAAGTGGATCGAGGCCCACCACAGCGCGGCGAACACTGCCCCCATGAAGAACATGATCGGCACGACGAAGCCGCTCGCGATGAGCGCGATCTGCAGGGCCCAGCCGAGCTGCAACCCGCCGGGCCGGGTGATCACGCCGCACAGCAGGACGCTGAACAGCATCGCGATGCCGCAGACCGTCCAGACCGTGCCCATCGAGAGGTCCGGGTCCTTCATGGCGACCAGACCGGCGAAACCGATGACGAAGAACTCGCCGATCAGCGTCGAAGCACAGAGCGTACGCACAGGAGTCAGCCCCTCCCCAGGAGCAGTCGGGCCTCGCCGACCGTGATGACGGAGCCGGTGACCAGGACGCCACCGCCCGCGTACTCGCCCTCTTCCTCGGCGAGGGTGATCGCTGCCTCCAGCGCGTCCGGCAGGCGCGGCTCGACCTGGACGCGGTCGTCGCCGAAGACCTCGACGGCGATCCCGGCCAGCGTGTCCGCGTCCATCGCCCGGTGGCTGGAGTTCTGCGTGATGACGACCTCGGCGAAGATCGGCTCGAAGGCTTCGAGCAAGCCCCTCATGTCCTTGCCGTCGCTCGCGCCGACCACGCCGATCAGGCGGCTGAAGTCGAAGACCTCGCTGACCGCCTCGGCGGTGGCGCGGGCGCCCGCCGGATTGTGCGCGGCGTCCAGGACGACGGTCGGCGAGGTGCGCACCACCTCGAGACGGCCCGGCGAGGAGACCGAGGCGAAGGCCTTGCGGATGGTGTCGATGTCGAGCGCGCGCGCGTGCTGCGAGCCGATGCCGAAGAACGCCTCCACCGCGGCGAGCGCGACGACGGCGTTGTGCGCCTGGTACGCGCCATGCAGGGGCAGGAAGATCTCTTCGTACTCCCCGCCGAGACCACGCAGGGTCAGGAGCTGGCCGCCGACCGCCACCGTGCGGGAGACGATGCCGAACTCCAGGCCCTCGCGGGCCACCGTCGCGTCGACCTCCACGGCCTTCTTCAGGAGCACCTGTGCCGCGTCCACCGGCTGCTGGGCGAGGATCACCGTGGCGTCCGGCTTGATGATCCCGGCCTTCTCGGCGGCGATCTCGCCCGGCGTGTTGCCCAGGCGGTCGGTGTGGTCCAGGTCGATGGGCGTGACGACGGCGACCGAGCCGTCGATCACGTTCGTCGCGTCCCAGCTGCCGCCCATGCCGACCTCGACGACGGCGACGTCCACGGGGGCGTCCGCGAAGGCGGCGTACGCCATGCCCGTGAGCACCTCGAAGAAGGAGAGCCTGTACTCCTGTTGGGCGTCGACCATCTCCACGTACGGCTTGACGTCGTGGTATGTCTCCACGAAGCGCTCGGCCTCGATGGGGGCGCCGTCCAGGCTGATCCGCTCGGTGATCGACTGGACGTGCGGCGAGGTGTACCGCCCCGTCCGCAGCTCGAAGGCGCTGAACAGGGCCTCGATCATGCGGGCCGTGGACGTCTTGCCGTTCGTGCCGGTGATGTGGATCGAGGGGTACGCCCGCTGGGGCTCGCCCAGGACGTCCATCAGCGCGGAGATCCGGTTGACGGAGGGCTCCAGCTTCGTCTCTCCCCAGCGGCCCGCGAGCTCTGTCTCGACCTCGCGCAGCGCCTTGTCCACCTCCGGGTCGGTGGGGCGGGAGGGGACGCCGCCCTCGGGCGGGCCGGCCTGGGTGCGCAGGGTGCGGCTGCCCGCCTCGATCACGGCGAGGTCGGGGTCACGGCTGGTCTCGGCTTCGACGATCTCGTCGAAGCGGACGCCGCTGTCGTCATGGTCGTCGCGGTCGGGGTACTCGCTGTCAGGCGGGGGGAGGTCACTCACGTACGCCAGTCTACGGACGGGGTCTGACAGCCGCCGTCGGGACCTGTCGGGAAGCCGTCGGGGAGTCATCGCGATCTAAGTCACGGTCGATTCGTGGCTTTCATCCCGCCGGTTCGGTGCTTCATCGGGCAAACTTGGCGATCATGGACATAGGTATCGACCTCGGCACAGCGAACACCCTTCTCTACGTCCGCGGACAGGGGATCGTGCTCAACGAGCCGTCCGTGGTCGCCGTCAAGGAGGGCGCGCGCACCGCCCTCGCCGTCGGTACGGAGGCCAAGGAGACGATCGGCCGCACTCCAGGATCCATCACCGCGATCCGCCCCCTGCGGGGCGGCGTCATCAGCGACTACGAAGCCGCCGAGGAGATGATCCGGCACTTCGTCCGCAAGGCCGTCCCGGGGCGCCGCCCTCGTACGCGGATGGTGATCTGCGTGCCGAGCGGCGTCACGCAGGTCGAGCGCCGGGCCATCGTGCACGCGGCGCAGCGGGCGGGGGCCCGTGCCGTGCACCTGGTGGAGGAGCCGATGGCGGCGGCGATCGGCGCGGGGCTTCCGGTGGCGGAGCCGCGGGGCTCGATGGTGGTCGACATCGGCGGCGGCACGACGGAGGTCGCCGTCATCTCGCTGGGCGGGATCGTCACGGCGCAGTCGCTGCGGGTGGGCGGGGACCGCCTCGACGAGGCGATCACGAACTTCGTGCGCAAGGAGCACGGGCTGCTCATCGGCGAGCGGACCGCCGAGGACATCAAGGTCGCGATCGGCTCGGCGTGGCCGGTGCCGGGCGACGACACCCTGGAATCCCGGACGTTCACGGTGCGAGGGCGGGAGAAGGTGCGGGGGCTGCCGAAGTCGGTGGAGTTGACGGTGCGTGAGATTCGGGCGGCGCTGGACGAGCCGGTGGAGGCGGTGATCGCCGCGGTGCGGACGACACTGGAGGAGTGCCCGCCGGAGCTGTCCGGGGACATCATGGAACACGGCATCGTCCTGACGGGCGGCGGCGCACTGCTGCCGGGCCTGGACCTGCGCATGACTTCGGCGACGGGAATCCCGGTGTTCGTGGCCGACAACCCGCTGGACAGCGTGGCGCTGGGTTGCGGGAAGTGCGTGGAGGACTTCGACGGGCTGGAGCGGGTGATGTCGGCGGCGTAGACCTGCGGCCGGCGGGGCGGGGGCTGGGCGAGCGGTGCGGTGCGGGTCCGTCTGTGGGTGCGGGGCCGCGCCGGTATGTCCGTCCTCGCTATCGTCCGGTGGCCGCCTTGGTGCTTCGGCGCCGGAGCGCCGCGAACCGTGCTCCGGGCGGACAGACCGGCACGTCCCCTCGCGTCTCGATGCCGACTGCCGCCAATCGATGGCTGATCGATGGCTGATCGATGGCGCTGCGGGGCAATCGGGTGGGTGGGAAGGCTTGTTCGGGCAGGCTGCTGCTGGGGGCGGTGAACCCGGCGTCTGCCCCGCCGCAGAGGGACAGCTCAGGCGCCACCTCGGCGTGGCGGTCCTCGAAAGCCCGCCCCCGGGGGTCAAATCAGACCATGTGGTATGCCCAGAATCCCGGTCGACGGACCCGCCAACTCCTCGGTGACGGCGCGGTCCTGCTCTGGACCGTGCTGTGGACCGCCGCCGCCGTCGTCGCCTACCGGCTGGCCTGTCTGCTCACCCGCCCCACGCCGGACGCCCCGGCGCCGCCCATCGGCGATCCCTCCCGTCTGCCCCTGGTCGGGGACCGCGTCGACTCCGCGCTGCGGGCCGCCGCGGACTTCGCCGGAACCGGGGACCCGGTGACCGTACGCGCCGCGGTGATCGTGGGCGCCGTCGTCGTCTTCCTCGTACCCGTCGGCCTCGTGCTCAACAGCTGGCTCCCCCGCCGCCTGCGGTGGATCCGGCAGGCGGCGGCCGCCGAGGAACTCGCCGCCAGCGACGACGGCCGTGAACTGCTCGCCCTGCGCGCCCTGCTGCGTCCCCTGGACGAGGTCGCGCGGACCGCGAACGAACTCCCCGACGCCACCGCCGGCAGCCTCGCCGAGGGCTGGCGCGGCGGCGACCCCGTCATCATCGACGCGCTCGCCGAGGCGGAGCTGGTGCGTCTCGGGCTGCACATCCCCGAGCGGCTCTACATCCCCGTACAGGAGTCAGGGCAGGGACACGGGACAGGGCCCATGGAACCGTGCGGTTCCATGGGCCCTGTCCCCACTGCCTGAACGGTGCCCGACCAGTGCCCGACTAGGCGGCGGGCAGGCCGTCCAGCTGGGCCTGCAGGCGGGCGATGTCGGCGTCCGCCTTGGTGAGGCGGCCACGGATCTTGTCGACCACGTTGTCCGGAGCCTTCGCCAGGAACGCCTCGTTGCCGAGCTTCGCCGTGGCCTGCGCCTTCTCCTTCTCGGCGGCGGCGAGGTCCTTGGCGAGGCGCTTACGCTCCGCCGCGACGTCGATCGTGCCGGACAGGTCGAGTGCGACCGTGGCGCCCGAGACCGGCAGCGTGGCGGTGGCCGAGAAGCCCTCGCCCTCCGGCTGGAGCCGCAGGAGCTGACGGATGGCCGCCTCGTGCGGGGCGAGCGCCGTGCCGTCCAGGGAGAGGCGGGCCGGGACCTTCTGGCCCGGCTGGAGCCCCTGGTCGGCGCGGAAGCGGCGGACCTCGGTGATGACCTGCTGGAGCGTCTCGATCTCCCGCTCGGCCGCGGTGTCACGGAAGCCACTGTCGGACGGCCACTCGGCGATCACGAGGGACTCGCGGCCGGTGAGGGTCGTCCAGAGCGTCTCCGTCACGAACGGGACGATCGGGTGCAGGAGGCGCAGCGTCACGTCGAGGACCTCGCCGAGGACCCGTCCCGAGACCTTGGCCGCTTCGCCGCCGCCCATGAAGGTCGTCTTGGACAGCTCGACGTACCAGTCGAAGACCTCGTCCCACGCGAAGTGGAAGAGGGCGTCCGACAACTTGGCGAACTGGTAGTCGTCGTAGAGCGCGTCGACCTCGGCGACCGTCGCGTTCAGCCGGGACAGGATCCAGCGATCCGTCGCCGAGAGCTGCTCGGCGGGCGGGAGTTCGCCCTCGATCGTGGCGCCGTTCATCAGCGCGAAGCGCGTGGCGTTCCAGATCTTGTTGGCGAAGTTCCGCGAGCCCTGGACCCAGTCCTCGCCGATCGGCACGTCGACACCGGGGTTGGCGCCGCGGGCCAGCGTGAAGCGGACGGCGTCCGAGCCGTACTTGTCCATCCAGTCGAGCGGGTTGACCGCGTTGCCGAAGGACTTCGACATCTTCTTGCCGAACTGGTCGCGGACCATGCCGTGCAGCACGATCGTGTGGAACGGCGGGGTGCCGTCCATCGCGTACAGGCCGAACATCATCATCCGGGCGACCCAGAAGAAGAGGATGTCGTAGCCGGTGACCAGGACGGAGTTCGGATAGAACTTCGCGAGGCTGTCGGTCTGCTCGGGCCAGCCGAGCGTGGAGAACGGCCACAGGCCGGACGAGAACCACGTGTCCAGGACGTCGCTGTCCTGCGTCCAGCCCTCGCCGGTGGGCGCCTCGTCGTCCGGTCCGACGCAGACGACCTCGCCGTTCGGCCCGTACCAGACCGGGATGCGGTGGCCCCACCACAGCTGACGCGAGATGCACCAGTCGTGGAGGTTGTCGACCCAGTCGAAGTAGCGCTTCTCCATCTCCTGCGGGTGGATCTTGACCTTGCCGTCGCGGACCGCGTCACCGGCGGCCTTGGCGAGGGGGCCGACCTTGACCCACCACTGCATCGACAGACGCGGCTCGATGGTGGTCTTGCAGCGCGAGCAGTGGCCGACGGAGTGCGTGTACGGGCGCTTCTCGGCGACGATGCGGCCGTCGGCACGCAGCGCGCCGACGATGGCGGAGCGGGCCTCCAGGCGGTCCAGGCCCTGGAAGGGACCGGGGACCGTGATGACGGCGTGCTCGTCCATGACCGCGATGTTCGGCAGGTCGTGGCGCTGGCCGATCTCGAAGTCGTTCGGGTCGTGCGCCGGGGTCACCTTGACGCAGCCCGTGCCGAACTCGGGGTCGACGTGCTCGTCGGCGACGACCGGGATGGAGCGGTCGGTCAGCGGCAGCTTGATCAGCTTGCCGACGAGGTGCTTGTACCGCTCGTCGTCCGGGTGGACGGCGATGGCCGTGTCACCGAGCATCGTCTCGGCGCGGGTGGTGGCGACGACGACGGTCTCGTCCCCCTCGCCGTACTTCAGCGAGACGAGCTCGCCGTCGTCGTCCTGGTACTCGACCTCGATGTCGGAGATCGCGGTCAGGCAGCGCGGGCACCAGTTGATGATGCGCTCGGCGCGGTAGATCAGCTCGTCGTCGTAGAGCTTCTTGAAGATGGTCTGGACGGACTGGGAGAGGCCCTCGTCCATCGTGAACCGCTCGCGGTCCCAGTCGACGCCGTCGCCGAGGCGGCGCATCTGGCCGGAGATCTGGCCGCCGGACTCGCCCTTCCACTTCCAGACGCGCTCGATGAACTCCTCGCGCCCCAGGTCGTGGCGGGACTTGCCCTCCTTGGCGAGCTCGCGCTCCACGACGTTCTGCGTGGCGATGCCGGCGTGGTCCATGCCCGGCTGCCACAGCGTCTCGAAGCCCTGCATGCGCTTGCGGCGCGTGAGGGCGTCGATGAGCGTGTGCTCGAAGGCGTGCCCGAGGTGCAGGGACCCGGTGACGTTCGGTGGCGGGATGACGACGGTGTACGGGGGCTTCTCGCTCGCCGCGTCGGCGGAGAAGTAGCCGCGTTCCACCCAGCGCTCGTACAGCGTCCCCTCTACCTCGGCCGGCGCGTACTGGGTCGGCAGTTCGGTGATGGGCGCTGGATTCTGCTGCTGAGTGTTCTCGGTCACCGGGCCAGTTTAGAGGTGTCACGGTCCCGTCCCGAAACCGGATTCTTCAGTAACGGTTGCGGCCTTGAACCACACGGCGCCGCTGCCTTCGTACAGGATGTCGGGAACACATAAGCGTTCGGAGGGGAACCCACGCGATGAGCTACAACCAGCCTGGTCCGTACGGCGGGCAGCAGCCCGAGCAGCCCGGTCCTTACGGGCAGCAGCCGGGTCAGCCTGGCCCCTACGGCCAGCAACCGCAGGCGCCTCAGCCCGGTTACGGCTACCCGCAGCAGGCACCGCAGGGAGTCCCCCCGCAGCAGGGCGGCTACAGCCAGCCGCAGCAGCCGGGCCCGTACGACCAGGGCCAGGGCCAGCAGGGCCCGTACGGGCAGGTTCCGCCGCCCCCGCCCGCCGGCGGCGGCAGCGGCAAGAAGACCGGCCTCATCATCGGCGCGGTCGTGGCGCTCGTCGCGATCGGCGGCGGCATCTGGTGGTTCACGGCGGGCAAGGACGACAGCTCGTCGTCGGCGGGCAACTCGGCGGTGGCGGACGACGGCGCGCACAAGCTGATCACGCCCGAGACGGTGCTCTCCGAGTACAAGAAGCAGGCGTCCGCCGACGAGGGATTCAGCGACGACGACATGGAGCGGGCCGAGAAGGACGGCGTCAAGAACGGCAAGCCCGTCGACGCCGAGTACCAGTCGGGCGACAAGAGCAACCCGCTGGCACAGAAGATGATCAAGTTCATGGGTGTCTACGGCGAGATCGACAACCCCTCCAAGGTCGTCGACGGAATGTTCGACAAGATGAAGGAGGAGTCCACGAAGGAGACCTCCTCCACCGGCAAACTCATCGGCAGCCCGAAGAACTTCAACGCGGACGGCGCGGTCCTCAAGTGCCAGGAGACGGAGATCAAGGGCGGCGGCTCCGGACCCAAGTCGATCCGCATGCCGGTCTGCATCTGGGGCGACAACAGCACGCTCGGCATCGTGATCCCGGTCGACATGGCGAGCGCCATGACCGGCAAGAGCGCCTCGCTCGAGGACGCGGCGGACACGACGACGAAGCTCCGCAAGGAAGTACGCGTCAAGTCGTGACGCCCTGACGGCGCCTCTTCGCGCACAGCAGCCCCGGTCGCTTCGGCCGGGGCTGCTTCCGTCAGGATGTCGGCATCACATAAGCACACTCACGGGGGAACCCACTCATGAGCTACAACCAGCCGGGACCGTACGACGGGCAGCAGCCCCAGCAGCCCGGCCCGTACGGCGGCGGGCAGCCTCCTCAAGCGCCCGGCCCCTACGGCCAGCAGCCCCAGGCCCCTCAGCCCGGTTACGGATACCCGCAGCAGGCCCCACAGCAGGGCTACGGCTACCCCCAGCAAGCGCCGCAGGGCCCCTACGGGCAGCAGCCGCAGGCCCCCTACGGCCAGGTCCCGCCGCCTCCGCCCCCGCAGGGCGGCGGCAAGAAGACCGGCATCGTCATCGCCGCCGTGGTCGCGGTCGTGGCGGTCGCCGTGGGTGGTTACTTCGTTCTCGCGGGCGGTGACGACGACAAGGGCAAGGGCGGCGGCTCCTCCGACGTGGCGGGCGGCGGAGGCGGCGACACCGGCATCAAGGACGACGGGCCGCACAAGCTGATCACACCGGCGACGGTCCTCTCCGAGTACAAGAAGGGCCAGGAGGGCGCCGGCGAGAGCGGCATGACCTCCGAGGACGTCAAGCAGGCCGAGAAGCACGGCGTGAAGAACGCCACGGACGTCGCGGCGCAGTATCAGGCAGGGGACAAGGACAACCCCCTGTCGCAGAAGATCCTCCAGTTCAACGGCGTCTACGGCGACATCGCCGATCCGGAGAAGGTCGTCGACGCGATGTTCGGCGAGGCGGAGAAGAACGCCGAGGAGAGCGACAGCAGCGGCGAGTCGATGACGCTGGTCGGCACCCCCAAGACGTACACGCCCGCCGGGCTCGACGGCGCGGTGATGAAGTGCCAGGAGATGAAGTTCAACCTGGGCTCGTCGACGGGCACCAGCAGCGCGGGCCCGAGCAACATGTCGATGGCGACCTGCATCTGGGGCGACAAGAGCACGCTCGGCGTCGTGATCACCACGGACGTGGCGAACGCGATGGCCGGCAGGAGCGCCGACCTCGACGAGGCCGCGGAGAAGTCGGCCAAGTTCCGCAAAGAAGTCCGCGTCAAGCTCTGACGGCCGAGGAGAACGCACGTAATGAGCTACAACCAGCCTGGCCCGTACGGCGGACAGCCGCCCCAGCAGCCCGGGTACGGCTACCCCCAGCAGCCGCAAGCCCCGTACGGGCAGGCTCCGTACGGGCAGGCTCCGTCGGGCGGCGGTGGTAAGAAGGCCGGGATCATCGTCGGTGTCGTCGTCGCGGTCGCCGCGATAGGCGCCGGTGTCTGGTGGTTCACCGCCGGCAAGGACGGCGGCGGCTCGGTCGCCGATGACGGCAAGACGTACAAGCTGACGGCTCCCGAGTCCGTCCTCGGCGGGCAGTACAAGAAGGACACTTCGGGTGGCGACGGTGGGGGTATGTCGTCGGGCGATCTGAAGGACCTGGAGAAGCAGGGCGTCAGCAACCCCAAGGACGCCTACGCCGCGTACAACTACGGCAAGGGCGCGACCATGAAGTCGCTCAACTACTCCGGGGTGTACGGCGAGATCGACGACCCGGAGAAGGTCGTCGACGCCATGTTCGCCGAGATGGAGAAGAACTCCGGGAAGCCCGGCGGCATGAAGCTCATCGGCAGCCCCGAGGAGTTCACTCCGGACGGCTTCGAACACGGCGTCATGAAGTGCCAGAACGCCGAGTTCGACATGGGCGACGTCAGCGGGGACGACGACAGCCTCCCCGACACCTTCCAGACGCCCATGTGCGTCTGGGGTGACAACAGCACGGTCGCGTACGCCGCGTACTCCGATGTCGCCGCCACGGGCAGCGGCAAGGACATCGCGCTGGAGAACGTCGCCAGCCTCGTGACCAACCTGCGTGACGACGTCCGCGTCGAGGTCAAGTAGCCCGCTCTGCGGGGCCGTTCAACGTGAGAGGGGACCCTCAAGCACCCGATCGCCTGGGTCAACATCGGCTACCACCACATCGCCCGTGACGAGGACCAGCAGCCGATGCCGGT
>NZ_JBFALJ010000002.1:0-17697 GCF_040660195.1 Streptomyces sp. NPDC050147
CCGTGGTCGGTCACCGCGTGGGCCGATTATAGGGGGCGCGGGGAACTGCGCGACGTTCAGAGAATAGGGGGCCGGGGATCAAAGCCCCGGGGTGGCGGAGCCGCGGAGTGAAACCGCCGGGCCCCCGCCAAGGTGAGCGGCCGGGGTCGCCACCCCCCACAGGAGAGACCCCGGCCGTCACGCGGACGGACCGCAAGCGGCCCGTACTCCCTTCAGCGCCGCGCGTGCGTTTTCTGTCACACCGCGTACTGTCACGCGCTAGTTGCACGTTGTACCAAACATGGACGTGAGCCCACTTCAGCCCGTAGCGTGCTGCTTCGCGCCAGGCTGCGGGGGCAGGACCGCAACCGGTGTAGGCGCATAGGGAGAAGTTGTGCTGGGGGACGACGCGGAACTGACCGCCGCGGTGCTTGCGGCGCAGGACGGGGACGAGACCGCGTTCCGGACTGTGTACCGCGCCGTGCACCCGCGGCTGCTCGGCTACGTACGGACGCTGGTCGGAGACCCGGACGCCGAAGACGTCGCGTCCGAGGCCTGGCTGCAGATAGCCCGTGACCTCGACCGGTTCAGCGGCGACGCCGACCGGTTCCGCGGCTGGGCCGCGCGCATAGCGCGCAACCGCGCCCTCGACCACATCCGCATGCGGGGCCGCCGCCCGGCGATAGGCGGCGACGAGACCGAGCTGACCGGAAAGCCCGGCGAGGCGGACACCGCCGACGAGGCGATGGAGTCCCTCGCCACCGGCGACGCCCTCGCCCTGATAGCCCAGCTCCCGCAGGACCAGGCGGAAGCGGTCGTGCTCCGGGTCGTCGTCGGCCTCGACGCCAAGAGCGCGGCCCAGACCCTCGGCAAGCGCCCCGGCGCCGTCCGCACGGCCGCGCACCGCGGCCTGAAGCGGCTCGCGGAGCTGCTCGGCGCCGAAGGCCCGCCGAACGGGGACGCGCTGGACGCCGTTCCGCCCCAGAGGGAACGGCGCGGGCCTGCCGTGACATCCGCCGGTGTGACGCATTCGCGTATCCGGGCGCAGAAGGACATGTGATGGCCGACGAGGACTACAGGTGGCTGGACCGCGACACGGCGGAGCGTTTGCTGAGCGGTGAGCCCATCGACGGCACCGACCATCACACCCAGGAGCAGGCCGCGCAGTTGGCCAAGGCCCTGGCCGCGCTGACGGCGGACGACCGCGCCGGCGCCGTCGTACCCGCCGACGTCTCATCCGAACTCCCTGGTGAGGCCGCCGCGCTCGCGGCGTTCCGGGAGGCGCGTGGCCCCAAGGCCCGGACGGCTTCTACGCGCGTGGGAGCGGGTGAAACCGTACGTATCGGACGCTCTGCCGCGCTGCCGCCCGTGCGCTGGGCCCGCCCCCTGCGCTACGGCCTCGCCGCCGTGCTCGCCGGCTGCATGATCGGCGGGGTCGCCGTCGCGGCCGGTACGGGCGTGCTGCCCTCACCGTTCGGCGACCGGGAGCAGCCGGGTCCCGCGGCCTCCGCGTCGTCCGTCGCCTCGCCCGAGCCGCTCGCCTCCCCGTCAAAGGAGCCGAGCAGCACCCCGGACGTCGAGCCCGACGATGTCACCACCACCCCCGAAGACCCCTCGCGCGAGCCCGGCAGCAGCGCCCCGACGCAGGAGGCCGAGGACTCCGAGGGCGCGTCGAAGGGCGGCACCGCGGGCACCACGCGGCCCGGCTCCGGGGATTCAGGGCGTGAGAACGAGGCGAATGACTTCCACCGCAAGGTGGTCTCCGCCTGCCGCGACTACCGCAGCGGAGAACTCCAGGGCGAGAAGAGGCGCCGCCTGGAGGAAGCGGCCAAGGGATCCCAGCGGGTGACCGAGTTCTGCGGGCGCGTCCTGGGCGGAACGGGCAGCGACCGCGAGCACAACGGCGGCGGCAGCGACAGTGGCGGCAAAACCGGCGGCAAAACCGGCGGCGGCAACGGCGGCAACGGCGGCAGTGACGACGACGGCGACAAGGGCGGCGGCGGAGACAAGAGCGACGGCGACGGATCATCCGGCGGCGGCAACGACCACGGGGGTCACGAGGGCAGCAGGCCCGCCCCGCCGGTCGTGGCGCCCACGACCCCGCGGTCGACGCCCACACCCACCGCGTCCTACAGCGCGCAGCCTGTACTGCCCGGCTCCTGACCTGCTCAAAGCCCCTGCTCAGCGCAGGTGTGACGTTTTTTGAAGCAGTGACGCAGTAAGAAGTGAGCCGACTGGTCATCGGCCCGCGCACGAGCCAGGGGTTCCCCCCGTACCTTTGGCTCAGTGCCACCAGCGTGGGCGGGAGACGTTCCCCCGATCCCGCCCACGCTGATTAATCACTTGTAGACGACGACCTTGTCGCCCTTCTTGACCTGTGCGAACAGGCTCGCGATCTTCTTCTCGTCCCGCACGTTCACGCAGCCGTGCGAAGCGCCGTTGTAGCCCGTCGCCGCGAAGTCCGACGAATAGTGCACGGCCTGGCCGCCGCTGAAGAACATCGCGTACGGCATGGCGGTGTCGTACAGCGTCGAGACGTGGTGCCGCGACTTCCAGAAGACGGTGAAGGCGCCGTCGCGTGTGGGCGTGTACTGCGAGCCGAAGCGTACGTCCATCGTCGAGACCGCCTTGCCGTCGATCATCCAGGTCAGCGTGCGGCTGGCCTTGCTGATGCACAGCACGCGGCCGGTCAGGCAGCGCTTGTCGGGCTTCGACGCCGGGATGCCGCCGCCGGAGTAGAGCTCGTACTTCGTGGGCTCGCGGGTCATGCCGACCAGTTTCTGCCAGGTGACCGTGTCCGTCGTGCCCGTGCGGGGCAGCCCGCGCTTGCCCTGGAACCCCTTGACCGCGGCGGTCGTGACCGAGCCGTACGTGGCGGAGGGATTCTCGAAGAACCAGGCGATCTGCCGGAGCCGGGCCTGCAGCTCACGGACCTGGCCGCCGCGCTGTCCCGGGGCCAGCAGGGTCTTGGGGGCCGGCTTCGGGATCGGCTTCGGGATCGGCTTCGAGGTCGTCCGCTCGGGCTTCCCCTCGGGCTTTCCGGTCCCGGACGCCCCGTTCCGGCCGTCCGGATTCGTCTTCGTCTTCGTGGGGGAGATCCGGACCGGCTGCGCCTCCCCGCCCGAGTCGACGGCCTGCGCCTTGCATCCCGCCACCAGGGCGACCGTGACCACGGCCCCCACGGCTACCGCACCTCTGCGCACAATGACCCCCGTCATCGCTCTACCGCTCGACAGACTCACCGAGAGTGTTCCCCGCGAGTGACCACCCCTGAACGTTGCCGCATGCTGGTGGGTGACCGCTATACCGGAGAAGTAACGAAGGATCTCTGGCAGGAGGCACAGAGCGATGGCGCGTGAGTCGGAGTCCGGACTGCCCTTCGAGCCCGTGTACGGCCCTGAGGCCCTCGACGGCTGGGACCCCGCGACCAAGCTGGGCGCCCCCGGTGCCTACCCCTTCACGCGCGGCGTCTACCCGTCGATGTACACCGGCCGCCCCTGGACGATGCGCCAGTACGCCGGTTTCGGTACGGCCGTGGAGTCCAACGCCCGCTACCAGCAGCTCATCGCGAACGGTACGACGGGCCTCTCGGTCGCCTTCGACCTGCCGACCCAGATGGGCCACGACTCGGACGCCCCGATCGCCTCGGGCGAGGTCGGCAAGGTGGGCGTCGCGATCGACTCGATCGACGACATGCGGATCCTGTTCGGCGGCATCCCGCTGGACGAGGTGTCGACCTCGATGACGATCAACGCCCCCGCCGCCCTGCTCCTCCTGATGTACCAACTGGTCGCCGAGGAACAGGGAGTCGAGGCACGCGAGCTGACCGGCACGATCCAGAACGACATCCTCAAGGAGTACATCGCCCGCGGCACGTACATCTTCCCGCCCAAGCCGTCCCTGCGCCTGATCGCGGACATCTTCAAGTACTGCCGGACCGAGATCCCGCGGTGGAACACCATCTCCATCTCCGGCTACCACATGGCGGAGGCGGGCGCGACGCCCGCGCAGGAGATCGCCTTCACACTCGCCGACGGCATCGAGTACGTCCGCACGGCCCTCGCCGCGGGAATGGACGTGGACGACTTCGCGCCCCGCCTTTCCTTCTTCTTCGTGGCGCGTACGACGCTCCTGGAGGAGGTCGCCAAGTTCCGTGCCGCGCGCAGGATCTGGGCCCGCGTGATGCGGGAGGAGTTCGGCGCGAAGAACCCCAAGTCGCTGATGCTGCGCTTCCACACGCAGACGGCCGGGGTCCAGCTCACCGCCCAGCAGCCCGAGGTGAACCTGGTCCGCGTCGCGCTCCAGGGCCTGGGCGCGGTGCTTGGCGGCACCCAGTCGCTGCACACGAACTCCTTCGACGAGGCGATCGCGCTGCCGACCGACAAGAGCGCGCGCCTGGCCCTGCGCACGCAGCAGGTTTTGGCGTACGAGACGGACGTGACCGCCACGGTCGATCCGTTCGCCGGGTCGTACGCCGTCGAGAAGATGACGGACGACGTCGAGGCCGCGGCCCTCGGACTCATGGAGCGCGTCGAGGACATGGGCGGCGCGGTGGCCGCCATCGAGAACGGCTTCCAGAAGAACGAGATCGAGCGCAGCGCCTACCGCATCGCCCAGGAGACCGACTCCGGCGAGCGCGTCGTGGTCGGCGTCAACCGCTTCCGGCTGGACACCGAGGAGCCCTACGAACCCCTGCGCGTCGACCCCGCCATCGAGGCCCAGCAGGCGGCCCGCCTCGCGAAGCTGCGGGCGGAGCGCGACCAGGCGGCGGTGGACGCGGCCCTCACCTCGCTGAAGGAAGCGGCGAAGGGCGAGGCCAATGTCCTCTACCCGATGAAGGACGCCCTGCGGGCGCGGGCGACGGTGGGCGAGGTGTGCGACGCGCTGCGGGAGGTGTGGGGGGCGTACGAGCCTTCGGATGTCTTCTGAGGGACCGGACGAGGGGCGCGGGACCGGATGCGGGACCGGTTGGGGGCGAGTGTCCGCTGTGCGGACACCGCATCCCCTATGTCGTACGCGCGTGCGACACTCCGCCCCATGCTGGGTGTCACCGATCTTCCGACCTATCTCGCGGGCCTCGCACTGATCATTCTGCTGCCGGGGCCGAACTCGCTGTACGTGCTCTCCGTCGCCGCGCGCCGCGGCGTACGCACCGGCTATACCGCCGCCGCGGGCGTCTGGTGCGGGGACGCCGTCCTGATGACGCTGTCGGCGGCCGGTGTGGCCTCCCTGCTCCAGGCCAACGCGCTGCTGTTCGGGATCGTGAAGTACGCCGGTGCCGGATATCTGACCTGGCTCGCGGTCGGGATGCTGCGAGCGGCCTGGGGGATGTGGCGGGAGCGGCGGCAGCCGGTGGCCGAGGCGGGCACGAAGGCGCGGGAAGGCGCGGGGGAGCAGCCGTTCCGCAGAGCCCTGGTGATCAGCCTGCTCAATCCGAAGGCCATTCTCTTCTTCATCGCCTTCTTCGTGCAGTTCGTCGACCCGGGGTACGCCTACCCCGCGCTCTCCTTCCTCGTGCTCGGGATCTTCGCCCAGCTGGCGAGCGTCCTCTACCTCACCGCCCTGATATTCAGCGGCACGAAGCTGTCGGCCGCCTTCCGCCGCCGCAAGCGGCTCTCGGCGGGAGCCACTTCGGCGGCGGGCGCGCTGTTCCTCGGCTTCGCGGCGAAGCTGTCGCTCGCCAGTGGGTGAGTGACGGCAGAGGGGCTCAGTGGTGCCAGGCTGATCCGCCCACGTTGTGGATCATGCGCTGGAGCACCTTGAGGGTGCGGACGTACTCCTCGTCCGTGATGCCCTCGTGGATCTCCGCGCGGGTCTTCTGCTGACGTGCGGCGGCGTCCTCCCGGAGCTTGCGCCCCTTGTCGGTGAGGCGGAGGCGGCCTCCGGCGTCCTCGGTGAGCAGGCCGCGGTCGTGCAGAGCTTCGATGTCGTGGTGCAGGGCCCCGTCGCCCACGCTCAGGTAGCCGCGCAGGGTGGCCACCACGGCCGCCTTGTCGCGGCCGTCCTCGGCGATGATCTGGTTCAGGATCCACCACTCGGGCTGGGTGAGTCCGAACTCGGCGAGCATGGTGCGGATGTGGTGGACGACGGATTCGCCCGCGGCCGATGCCCAGTAGCCGATGGGCTGGTCGATGAGGCCTTCGTCGCTGTGGGAGTACGTGAAAGTTTCCATGCCCAGAACGTAGAACCTCAAGCTTGATTGAGGTCAACTGCCGGTCGGCGTCCGGTGCGAGAAACGTAGTCTTGCCCCCATGAACGAAGGCGAGACGTTGGAACGGCTGGTCCAGGAGCTTGCGGACGCCATGGGGGAGGCCGAGGTCCTCATGGGCGAGGCGATGGACGTGGCCCGCGCGGTGGCGGCGGACGACACCGCCGACACCACCGCCGACACCGCCACCGATACCGGGAGCGCTACTTCCGGCTCATGAGCCCGTTCCGGATCAGCGGCGTGAGCCGCTCCTCGACGAAACGATTCAGCAGCCATGCGAGCAACAGCATGGCCGCGATCGTCAGGCCGAAGGTCGCGTACGAGGGCAGCCCGAGCCCCCGGTGCAGCGCGCCCACCGTCACCCACCCCAGGTGCTCGTGCACCAGGTAGAACGGGTACGTCAGGGCGCCCGCCACCGTCAGCCACTTCCAGTCGACCCGGTGCAGCGCGCCGAGCGCGATCAGCAGGACCGCCGCGAAGCCCGCCGTCACGACCGCGATGATGCCGAAGGACGTGCGGTAGGAGAAGAAGTCGGGGTTCGGCGCGTGCCACAGGCCCGAGACCGCGTAGTGCTGGCCGATCAGCCAGCTCACCCCCACGATGCCCCAGGCGGTGAGGTCCTTGCGGTCGCGGTGGACGAGGTAGATGCCGATGCCGCCGATGAAGAAGGGGGCGTACTCGGGCATGAGGACGAGGTCGAGCAGCGGCTCGTTCGCACCCTCCGCGATGACCGCGGCCAGGGTCCACACCGCGCAGAACAGGATCACGCGGGCCCGGTTCGCGCCCGGCATGACGACGAAGAGGGCGAAAAGGGCGTAGAAGCGCAGCTCGGCCCAGAGCGTCCAGCAGACTCCGAGCACCCGGTCCACGCCCAGCGGTTGCTGGAGCATGGTCAGGTTGACCAGGGCGTCGCTCGGCGAGACCGCCTTGTACGCCACGACGGGCAGCGCGAAGACCACCGTCACCAGGATGATCGCGGCCCAGTACGAGGGCAGGAGCCGCGAGGCGCGTGAGGCGAAGAACGCGCGCAGCGGGCGGCCCCAGCCGCTCATGCAGATCACGAAGCCGCTGATCACGAAGAAGATCTGCACGCCCAGACAGCCGTACGCGAACCAGCTGTGCGCCGTGGGGAACTGAAGGCTCGGCGAGCTTCCCCAGGCCTCGCTTATCTCGCCGTCACGTCCGCCGTAGTGGTAGGCGGCGACCATCAGGGCCGCGATGAGCCGAAGCCCGTCCAGGGCTCTGAGGCGGGGGCGCGCACGCCTGACCGCCGGAGGGGCCGTGATCGTACGCGTGAGGGGGTCGGCTGCGTCCCGCTCCGGGATGTGCTTCGGGAGCGTGGTTCCGGGAGAGGTCATCCGAGTGCGGTCCGCTTGATGGTGCGCTTGACCGAACGGGCGCGGCGCGCGACCCGGCGTACGGCCGCGTTGCGCGGGATGAACGAGAGCTGCGAGGGCAGCGCTCCGGGCAGGGCGAGGGCCGTGAGGCGGCGCCGCTTGAAGTAGCGCCAGGTGTGCGGGGTCAGGTGCGTCGAGAGGTACCGCTCGGCGGCGGCGCGGCGGCGCGGATAGATCTGCGGCTGCATGGCGAAGCCGACGGCGACGAGCAGCTCGCCCAGGTCGGCGACCGGCATGCCGGGCTGCCGGCCGGTGACCGCGCCCTTGTCGGCGAGGTCGGGGATCAGCGCGTCCACGATGGTGACCGGGACGCGGTTGCTGTTCTGGTAGGGCGCGAGCCGCTCCAGGAGCGTCTCGGTGCCGGTGCGGGCGACCGGCAGGTTGTAGAGCGCGGAGGCGGTGAGCAGCGCGGTCGAGAAGCAGCCGATGACGAGCGCGGGACGCATCCGCTGGTACAGGACCTCGGCCAGGACGGGCGAGTCGAGGACGGTCAGCTCGACGCCGATCGCCTCCGCCTCCTTCTCGAGCATCCGCGACCAGCGGGCGGGGGCGGTCGGATGCGGCTTGAACACCACGCGCGTATGGCCGAGTGCGGCGGCGCCGCGCACCATGCGTACGTGCAGCTCCTCCTCTTCCTCGGCGGTCAGGATGGAGAGAGCGGAGAGGTACTGGCCAAGGAGCAGGGCGGGTTCGTGCAGGTCGGGCAGCTCGTACTCTCCGGCGGCGTCGGCGAGGCGGTCCAGCACCTTCACGAACGCCTCGGTCGGCACGATCTCCGGCTCCACGCCGAACTCGGTCAGGAGCAGCGGGGTCAGCCCCGGCACCAGGTCCAGGTGCAGCAGGCGGCGCACGCGCGTGCCGACCAGCGGGTCGATCTTGTTGCGGGTCGGGCCGTAGCTCATCAGGCCGTCCGCGTAGACGTCCACGGGCGCGCCCGTGAAGATCTGCGCGAGGGCCAGAGCCGGGTTGACCTGGATCGACTCGACCGCCAGCTCGATGTCGTCGTCACCGAGGCCCCACAGGAGCCGGATGTACCGCTCCCACATCGGGATGTCGTCCGACCGCGGGGCCCAACCGCCCGGGTGAAAAGGGGAGATGGCCTCGTTCCAGGACCGTACGTCGTCGAACCGGTCCCGAAGGCGCTCAAAACCCGGCATCTCGTCGACGGCGACCGTCGTCTCCGGCGTCGCCGCGTTGTTGCTGATGAGCAGCAGCCGCCGGTCGGCGGGACCGAAGCGGTCGGCGTCGATCGCGGCGGCCAGCGTGGCGGTGCCGTACAGCGTGGACGCGAGGAAGATCTGCGTCGTCGCCATTACGCGGCCACCTCCGCCGACACCGGGCGCCGGCGAAGGCGGCGAAGGCGGGTCGCCCGCTGTATGTCCATGGAGTCGAGGGCGTCGTCGAGAACGCCCTGCGGCATCCGCTTCAGGGCGGCCGCACTCAGTGACTTCAATTTCCGCGCCACTTGTGGCTCGAACCTTTCGATGGATCCCAGATGGTGGGAAATGATCGCGCAGTAAGTACGGACTGCCTTCGGCAGGAGCGTGTCCGCGTCCCGGTCCTCCGCTGTTTCACGGACCACCTGGTCGAATGCCCGGATGAAATCGAGCTGTCGTACGTCGCCGATCTGTGTCAGCGACGACGCGACCCCCCGCCGGTAGAACACGCCGAGAAGGCCCACCGCGGCGAAGGATTCCGCCTCGCGGTGCAGGCGCCAGATCCAGGGCCGGTCCTCCGCGGTGCGCAGACCGTCCGTGAAGTGCAGCAGGCCCTGGTCGGCCAGGCGCCGGTGGTAGATGCCCGCCCAGGCGTAGGCGTAGTCGACGGACGTCGACCGGTCGGCGGGCAGGATGACGTCACGCGGCGGCATGACGACACCGCGTCTGCCGTGCGGGACACGGTGGATGGAGCGGGCCCGAGCGGTGCACTGCACATGGTCGGTACGCACGAAGTCGCAGCCCAACTGCTCGATGGACGCGACGAGTTGCGCGTAGTAACCGGGGGCGAGCCAGTCGTCACCGTCAAGGAAGGTGAGGTACTCGCCGCGCGCCGCGTCAAGGCCCGTGTTGCGGGCGGTCGCCAGACCGCCGTTCGTCTCGTGTCTGAGATGGACGGCGCCGGGCAGCTCGCGCGCGGCACGCTCCAGGATCTCTGGAGTCTCATCCTTCGAACAGTCGTCGACGAGAATGAATTCGAAGTCTTCGCGTGCGTTCGCCCGCAGACTCCTCAAGGTGTCGGGCGCGTATTGCTGCACGTTGTAGAACGGCACGATGACGGAGAGCTTAACCACGTGGGTGACGTTAGGTGTCGGCCCGGCATTCGTCTTGGCCGAAGGTGAGATGCCAGGTGAACGACGCATGGCGGAATGGTTAACCTGGCTGCTGACCGGCGTTTTCCCGGGCTGATTCGCCATTCGTCGGCGCGCTGTTAACCGTTTGTTGCACCTGAGTTGGGCCGCCAATCTCAATGCCTTCCTAGCGTCCTTCCTGTGCCAATAAGCAACAGCGGGACGACACGGATCACCGTGCTCGCCGACTCCGACACCCGGTGGAAATGGGGTGCGCTCACCGCGAGCCGCCTCACCGGTGAGGGAGCGGACACACGCCTCGACGGACGCCTCCTGCGGGGTCGGGCCACGCCCACCGTCCGGCAGCTCGAAGAGGTCGGGGTGCGCGCGGACTCGCTCCGCGAGGTCACCGCCGTCGAGTTCCTGCGCGAGGTGGAGCGCGACGCGCCCGACGTGATCGTGCTCGCCCTCGTGGGCGGCGCGGCCCAGGCGATGCTGCACGGGCTGGCCCGTACAGCCGCGGCCTCCGACCGGCGCCGCCCCGTGATCGTCACCGGTTATGTCGGCGTCGTCTACGAGAAGCTCGCCGACGGCCTGCTCCTGCGGCACGGCGCGGACGTCGTCCTCGCCAACTCACGGCAGGACGCGGAGCGTTTCCGCGCCGTGTACGAGGGAGTGGGCGCCGACGCGACGGGCGTCGTGGAGAGCGCGCTGCCGTTCCTCGGCGGTGCTGCCCATCTCGAAAAGGGCCAGAAGCACGACCCGTACACGGTCGTCTTCGCCGCGCAGCCCTCCGTGCCCGACAGCCGCGCACACCGGACGTACCTGCTGCGCCGCATGGTGCAGCACGCACGGCTCCACCCGGACCGCGAGGTCCTGATCAAACTGCGCAGCAAGCCCGGCGAACACACCACGCACATCGAGGAACTGCCCTACCAGAAGCTCGCCAAGGGCGAGGACCTGCCGCCCAACTGCCGCCTCGTGTACGGGAACATGGGCGAGGTCCTCGACCGTACCGACCTGCTCGTCACCGTCAGCTCCACCGCTGCGCTCGAATCCCTGCACCGCCGCATCCCCACCGCGGTCCTCACCGACCTCGGGGTGCGCGAGGCGCTCGGCAACCACCACTTCATCGGCTCCGGATGCCTGGCCTCCTGGGACGAGATCGACGCGGGGCACAGCCCCGAGGCCGCTCCGGAGTGGGTCGCACGGCAGGGCGTCGCGCCCGACGGAACGTACGAGACGGCGTTCGACGCGGCACGCGAGCGCGTCGCGAGCCTGCTCGCGCAGGACCAGCTGCCGCCCATCACGCCGTACTACAACCTCGTCACCGCCCCCGGATACCTCCCCGGCATCCTGGCCCGCCACCACCTCGGCCCGGACGGCGCCCCGCTGCCCGGAGCGCCCGCCGCGGACCGCGAGCCGGGACCCGTGCGCCAGGCCGTCCGCAGCGCGGCACGCGGCGCCTACCGGCACGGGGTGCAGCGCGTGGCCCCCGTCATCCGGCGGATGGGCGAGCTGTGATCCCGCCGCAGGGCCGCCCCTCCCCCCGTCACGGCATCCCCCAAGGAGCCCCCATGTCCCACCCCCACCCAGAGGGAACCCCAACGCGCCGCGTCCTGGCCGTCATCCCGGCCCGCGGCGGCTCCAAGGGCGTGCCCGCCAAGAACCTCGCCCCGGTCGGCGGCGTGCCCCTGGTGGCGCGCGCCATCCGCGAGTGCCTGGCCGCGCGGCTCGTCACGGACGTCGTCGTCTCCACGGACGACCACGTGATCGCCGAGGCCGCGCGCTCGGCCGGCGCCGAGGTGGTCCTGCGGCCCGCGGCGATCGCGGGGGACACCGCGACCAGCGAAGCCGCGGTCCTGCACGCCATGGACGCGCACGAGGCGCTGCACGGCACCTCCGTGGACGTCGTCCTGCTCGTGCAGTGCACCAGCCCCTTCATCGTCCGCGAGGACGTCGACGGCGTGGTCGGCTCGATCGTCGACGGCGGCGCGGACACCGCGCTGACCGTCGCGCCCTTCCACGGCTTCGTGTGGCGGGACGCCGACGACGAGCCCAAGGCCCTGGACGCGCGCCGCACCGGCGAGATGGGCGGCACCACGAAGGTCGCCAACGCGACCGCCACGGACGGCGGCTACGGCGTCAACCACGACAAGTCCTTCCGCCCGCGCCGCCAGGACCGCCCCCAGGACCTCCTGGAGACGGGCGCGGTCTACGCCATGGACGTGGCCGGCTTCCGCGAGCACAAGCACCGCTTCTTCGGCCGCACGGAACTGGTCCGCACGGACCCCGCACGCGTCCTGGAGATCGACGACCCGCACGACCTCGCCCGCGCGCGGGCGCTCGCGCCGCTCTTCGACTCCGGCCGGGCCGACGCCCTTCCGACCCGCGACGACATCGACGCGGTCGTACTCGACTTCGACGGCACCCAGACCGACGACAGGGTGCTGATCGACTCCGAAGGACGGGAGTTCGTCTCCGTGCACCGCGGGGACGGCCTCGGCATCGCGGCCCTGCGTGACGCGGGCATCCCGCTGCTGATCCTGTCCACGGAACAGAACCCGGTCGTCGCCGCGCGGGCCCGGAAGCTGAGGCTTCCCGTCCTGCACGGCATCGACCGCAAGGACCTCGCACTCAAGCAGTGGTGCGAGGAGCAGGGCATCGCTCCCGAGCGCGTGCTCTACGTCGGCAACGACGTCAATGACCTCCCGTGCTTCGGCCTTGTCGGCTGGCCCGTGGCGGTCGCGAGCGCCCACGACGTCGTGCGCGGCGCCGCACGCGCGGTCACCGCTCTCCCCGGTGGTGACGGCGCGATCCGAGAGATCGCCGCATGGATCCTCGGCCCCTCCCTCAACAAGTAAGGAACGTTCCTGCCATGAGCTCTACGATCTCCAACTCCCGTCTGCGCACCTTCGGTTCGAAGACGGCCGGACCCGGCCGGCCCGTGTACATCACCGGTGAGATCGGCATCAACCACAACGGCGAGCTCGACAACGCCCTCGCCCTGATCGACGTGGCCGCCGACGCCGGCTGCGACGCGGTCAAGTTCCAGAAGCGCACCCCGGAGATCTGCACCCCGCGCGACCAGTGGGACATCGAGCGCGACACCCCCTGGGGCCGGATGACGTACATCGACTACCGCCACCGCGTGGAGTTCGGCGAGTCCGAGTACCAGGCCATCACCGAGCACTGCAAGAAGCGCGGCATCGACTGGTTCGCGTCCCCGTGGGACACCGAGGCCGTCGCCTTCCTGGAGAAGTTCGACCTGCCCGCCCACAAGGTCGCCTCCGCCTCCCTCACGGACGACGAGCTGCTGCGCGCCCTGCGCGCCACGGGCCGCACGGTCATCCTCTCGACGGGCATGTCGACCCCGAAGCAGATCCGCCACGCGGTGGAGGTGCTCGGCTCCGACAACATCCTGATGTGCCACGCCACGTCGACGTACCCGGCGCAGGCCGAGGAGCTGAACCTCCGCGTCATCAACACCCTCCAGGCGGAGTACCCGAACGTCCCGATCGGCTACTCCGGCCACGAGACGGGCCTGCAGACCACGCTGGCCGCGGTCGCGCTCGGCGCCACGTTCGTGGAGCGCCACATCACCCTCGACCGCGCCATGTGGGGCTCGGACCAGGCCGCGTCGGTGGAGCCCCAGGGCCTCACGCGCCTCGTCCGCGACATCCGCACCATCGAGGCCTCCCTCGGTGACGGCGTCAAGAAGGTCTACGAGTCGGAGCTCGGGCCGATGAAGAAGCTGCGCCGCGTCGCGGGCGTCGTCGCCGAGGCCGACGCGGCCGAGTCGGCCGACCGCGAGCCGGTCGCGGTCTGAGCGACGAGCCGACGCTCCCGCTCTTACCGGGGCCTGTCACCGGGCCCCTCTCAACAAGGACAGGACACGGTCATACGACGATGAGCCCCCGACCCGGGCCGACGGCCCCCACCGCTGCGGCGCCCACCACCCTGGCGTTCGTAGAGAGCCCTGTGCAGCTCCTCAACGTCCTTGAGTGGGCGCATTCGGCAGGGGCGATCGGTCCGGCCGGTCCGGCTGGTCCGGCTGGTCCGGCCGGTCAGGCCGGTCAGGCCGGTCAGGCCGGTCAGGCTGGTCCGGCTGGTCACGCCGGTCAGGCCGGGGGGCTCACCGTCGTCGTCCTCTCCCCGAACGACCCCATGACCCGAGGCCAGCTGCGCCGCATGGCCCAGCTGGCCCGTGACGAGGGCCTGAACGTCCGCTGGGAGGAGGCGCGCGGCGGCGCGGCTGCTCCCTTCCAGACCATCGGCGGCCTGACGGGCGCGCTGCGGGCGGCCGACCGGATCGTGATCGGTGACCCGTTCTCACGCTACGTACAACTGCTCCTGACGATCACGCGGGCCCGCTCGCTGGTGGTCGTGGACGACGGCACGGCGACGATGGAGTTCATCTCCCAATTGGCGGCGGGCGAACGCCTGGTGCGCTGGCACCGCCGCGGTGGTCGCCCCGGCATACGAGACCTGGCCTTCGCCCCGGTCTCCGCCTCCGCCCGCCGCCGCCTGACGCCCGGCGGCAAGCGGACGGTGGAGGTCTTCTCCTCCATGCCGATCGAGAAGGCGCCTCAGGGGGTGCGGGTGACGGCCAACACCTTCGCCTGGACGCGGGACCGCTTCGGCCCGCCGCGGGTGTCGAAGGGCGCGGACCTGGTGGGTACGTCGCTGGTGGAGACGGGCGTGGTGGACCTCGACCGCTACGTGGAAGCGGTCCGCTCCTTGTCCCGCGCGCACGGCGCGACACGTTATTTCGCCCACCGCCGCGAAAGCTCCGAGAAACTGCACCGCCTGGCGGTGGAGACCGGCCTACAGGTGGTCCGCCCGGACCTCCCCCTGGAACTGATCGCCCGCAGGGGCCCGATCGGCCGGACGATCCTGAGCTTCCCGTCAACGGTGGTCCACACCCTGCCCCTGGCCCTGGCGGGCACGGAGGTCCGGGTCGCGGTCTGCGACATCGACCCGGCGTGGCTGACGGAGAACGCCTCGCCGCGGGCGCAGGGTTTCCTGTCGGGGGTCACGGGCACGGCCCGCGACGTACACCGCCTGGCTTCGGTGGCCTCCGCGACGCAGGGGGTCGCGGCTACGGCGTGATGCCGGGGCCGTTCGCCTTGATCGCCGCGATGAGGTGGGCGAGTTGGGGGCGGGCGGTGGTGAGGATCTCCTCCGGGGTGTCGCTCTCCCGGAGGTGGATGGTGTTCTGGGGGCCGGGGGCTATGTATACGCAGGAGGAGGCCTCGGAGCTGTACGAGGACTTCTGCCAGGCGGCGGTCGGTTCAATGGGCATGTGGCAGGGCCCTTCAGGCTTGTCGGGCGGTGCGCTGGATGAGGTCGCGTGACTCATCGGCAGGCAGGGCGAGCTTTTCGAGTCGGTTCAGGACAGTCGCGTAGCGTTCCAACTGGGCTGCGGCGTCGATGAATTCGCTCCCATGTTCAGTATCCATCTGTACGGTGTCGAGCTGGGCGACAGGGCCGCTCGCGTAGTCGATGCCTTGCCCCGACCCCGGAAACGCACCCCGCCCGAAGGGGATGATCAGGATGCTGACGTGGTCGAGTCTGCTCATCTCCACGAGGTGTGAGAGCTGTTCCGTGGCCACAGCAGGGCCTCCGACGTCCATGCGGAGCGCGGCCTCGTGTATGAGGGCGGTATAGCGGAGTGGAGCATCCCCGTACAGCACCGCTTGGCGTTTGATCCGGTACGAGAGCCGGTGCTCGACCTCATGGGGGAGCAGCGGAGGCACCGCGTCGCCGAAGAGTGCGCGAGCGTGCTGGGGGGTCTGCAGGAGCCCCGGGATGTGCAGTGCCTGGGCCACGCGGAGTGCGGCGGCGTGATGCTCCAGCTCGGCGAGGTCCAGCACGGCGTTCGGGAGCTGCCCCCGGTACTCCTCCCACCAACCACGGGTGCGACCGCCTGTCATCTCGGCGAGGGCGTTGATCAAAGCCTCGTCCGTGCAGGCGTAGTTGCGGGACATGGCGCGAACGCGGTCGGCGCCCACGGCGTACCGGCCTGCCTCGATATTGCTGATACGTGACTGGTTGACGCCCAGCAGGGCCGCGGCCTGGACGGTGGAGAGCCCGGCGCGGTCACGGAGTTTCCGCAGTTCCGAGCCGAGCCGCTGCTGGCGCAGCGTGGGTGTCTTGCTGGACGGCATCAATCTCCCTTCAGGGCGGGCGCGGAGCCGCCGGGTCACTCACACGAGTGGCTATGGCCTCCCTTTCCATCTATCGATGGAATATAGGCCATCAGTGGGCCTACCGTGAGACGCGTACCGCTCCGACTGCCCTGTGCCGTAAGGCGGAAGCGCACCGCACGCCCGCAAGGGCGCGCGGCACTGCCACCGCCGAGGCGAGGCTGCCGAGCCAGCCCCACGCGCAAGGCGTACCGCACAACGCCCGGAGGCACGCATGGTCACCGTCACGCTAACTCCACCCACCCCCAATCCAGCCGCACCGAAAGTCTGGTCGTACGCCCTCCACTTGCCCCACGATCCCCGCGCGCCCCGCATCGCGCGGCAGACGCTGCGGGCGGTGTTGTCCGGGTACGGACTCGGAGAGCTGGCGGACGCGTCTGAACTCCTGACCTCGGAGCTGGTGACGAACGCCTACCGGCATACGGAAGGACCCGCCGCGCTACGCCTCCGGGGCCTGCCCGGCGGGCGGGGCGTACGGGTGGGCGTATGGGACACCGACCCGCACATCCCACCCCCTTTCACCTGCCCACCCGCAGGCCTGCCGCCCCTCGCGGAGGGGGCCGAGGGCGGCCGGGGGCTGCGCCTGGTGGCGCAGTGGGCGACAGCGTGGGGCGGCTTCCCCCTGGGCGATGACTTGTTCGGCCAGCGGGGGAAGGTGCTGTGGGTCGAGTGCCGTTGCCCGGCGGGGTGAGCGGGGGCGTTGCTGGGCCTGTGGTGGTGTTGGCACCGGGGCCGCCCGGTTGTCCCGAGGTTGGCGGTTCCGGGCCGGGCGTCAAGGGCGCTCCTGCGTCGCGTCGGCTGCGCCGATTCCGCTGCGCTCCACCCTTGACACCCGCCCCTCCACCGCGCGAGGGAAGACGACCGGACGGCCCAAGGGGCGGGACTCTCGACCACTCCCGGCTACTCACCCGGCTTCACTGCCGACTGCGGACCGGATCTTCCAGGGTGGCCGTCACGGGAGAAGGGCGGGCGCCCGGTCCGCAACTGGCCCGGGGATGGGCGCCGGTCTCGTCAAGCGGCTGCCTGCCGGACGGGGCCGGCGCATGTAGCTGACAACTCCCGAGAGCGAGGGGGGTCCGGCACCTAATTCCGAGAAGGCGCATTACGCAACGCGTGCGCCCCCTTCTGCAAGAACACAACTTTGCCAAAGTAGGTGCACCGCGCGGATGGCAGGGGATTGGCAGGGGATTGGCAGGAAAATCCCGCCAATCCCACCCGTCTGAGCGTCGTGGGTGGAACTTTCTTGCGAACTGCCCCTCGCGCACCTTGTCCGTGACGCCCACGCCAGAAGATCCGGTCCGCACCCGCTTGACGAGACCGTCACCCGTTCCCGGGCCGACCGCGCACCACTCCACCCCCGAGCGCCCTGCGACGGACTAGTCCGCACTCGGCACGGAACCCCAAGAAGGTGACGGGCCTGGTCGAGAGTCCCGCCCCTCGGGCCGTCCGGTCGTCTTCCCTCGCGCGGTGGAGGGACGGGTGTCAAGGGTGGAGCGCAGCGGAATCGGCGCAGCCGACGCGTAGCGCAGCGAAGCGCCCTTTACACCCGGCCCGGAACCGCCAACCTCGGGACAACCGGGCGGCCCCGGTGCCAACCGAAGCAACAGGCCCAGCAAC
>NZ_JBFALJ010000002.1:17795-58019 GCF_040660195.1 Streptomyces sp. NPDC050147
ACGCCCCCGCCCCGGTGCCGACCGAAGCCACCGGCCCAGCAACGCCCCCGCCCCGGTGCCGACCGAAGCCACCGGCCCAGCAACGCCCCCGCCCCGGTGCCGACCGAAGCCACCGGCCCAGCAACGCCCCCGCCCCGTCGGCGAGCACGTGTGACCAGGGTCTCAGACCCTGAAAAGCCGGAAAGCTTACCCACCTCAACTAGCGCCCATGCGCCACGCGGCCACTTTTTCTTACCCTATCGGGCTGAACTTTTGTTGATCGTGGGTCAGTTGGCCCATGCCTCGCCCTACCCTTCAAAGGGTGAACCAACTGATGTCACAAGAGTCCGAGCGAGGGTCCGAGGCCGATCTGCCCGGGGAAGCAGGGGAGGACGCACCCGGGAGAGCAGCAATCCCCGGCGCGCTCCCGGACGACCTGCGCGCCGAACTCATCGCCTTCCGCCGCGACTTGCACATGCACCCCGAGCTCGGAAACCAGGAGTTCCGCACCACCGCGGCGCTCAAGGCCCGACTGGAACGCGCGGGCCTCGAACCCCGCGTACTCGCCATCGGCACGGGACTCATCTGTGACATCGGCACCGGACAGCGGGACGACGCGGGCGACGAGCGCCCCATGCTCGCCCTGCGCGCCGACATCGACGCGTTGCCCATCCCTGACACCAAGCTCGGCGCCCCGTACCGCTCCACCGTGCCCGACCGCGCCCACGCCTGCGGACACGACGTGCACACCACCGTGGTGCTCGGGGCGGGGCTCGTCCTCGCCGAGCTCGCGAAGCAGGGGCAACTCCCCCACCCCGTACGGCTGATCTTCCAGCCCGCGGAGGAGGTCCTGCCGGGTGGTGCGCCGGATGCCATCGAGTCCGGGGTGCTCGAAGGCGTCGGGCGCATCATCGGCGTGCACTGCGATCCCCGTGTCGACGCCGGGAAGATCGGGCTTCGGCACGGTGCGATCACCTCCGCCTGTGACCGGCTCGAAGTCTCGCTCGACGGGGCGGGGGGTCACACCGCGCGGCCCCACCTCACCACCGACCTCGTGACAGCCGCCGCCAAGGTCGTCACCGACGTTCCCGCCCTGGTCGCGCGGCGCGTCGACGCCCGCTCGGGGCTCGCGGTGACCTGGGGCCGCATCGAGTCCGGGCACGCCTGCAACGTCATCCCGCAGCACGCCGAACTCTCCGGCACCGTCCGCTGCCTGGACCTCGCCGCCTGGCGGAAGGCGCCCGACCTGGTGCACGGAGCCATCCAGGAGATCGCCGACCTCTACCGCGCCAAGTCCGAGGTGAATTACATCCGTGGCGTGCCGCCCGTCGTCAACGACCCTGATGTGACCGACCTGTTGAGGGAGGCCATGGAGCTGCGCCTCGGTCCGCACTCCGTCGAGGACACCGAACAGAGCCTGGGGGGAGAGGACTTCTCCTGGTATCTCGAGCACGTGCCCGGCGCCATGGCCCGCCTCGGCGTCCGTACGCCCGGTGAGCGCACCGTCCGGGATCTGCACCAGGGCGACTTCGACGCGGACGAGTCGGCGATCACGGTGGGCGTCGAGATGTTCACCGCCGCGGCGCTGCTCGACGGCGCCCGGTAGGTAAGCGCTGTTATCGGCCGGTTACGGCGGTCCCGTTCACCCGGACGTAACCGGCCCTCGGCACGAATAGGTAACGGCAGTGCGAAACCCCGTTCCCCTCCCTTTCTACGCGCGTTACTGTGCGCCGAAATCAGGCCCTTCAAGGGTGCTTTGGGGAACGTAAGGGGTGCGTCCTATGCGTCTTCGTCGAGGATCTTGTGGAACCCGTGGAACCCGTGGAACCCGTGGAAGCCGCGGGTCGAGGCTCTCCCAAGTGGCCGTCGTGGTGGCGTCCCTCGCCCTCGCGGCCTCAGCGTGCGGCAAGACCAGCAACGAAGCCTCGGAGGGCGAGGGCAAGGACGACAAGCCAGGGAACTCGTCGAAGTACAAGGCCAAGGGCATCGGCCTCGCGTACGACATCGGCGGCCAGGGCGACCAGTCCTTCAACGACGCCGCCTACGCCGGATACGCGAAGGCCCGCAAGGACTTCAAGATCGGCGGTGTGGACATGGAGCCGGGCGACGGCGAGTCCAGCGCCGACAAGGTGCAGCGGATCGAGCAGCTCGCCAAGCAGGGCTACAACCCGGTCGTCGGCGTCGGCTACATCTACGCCCCCGCGATCAAGGAGGCGGCGGCGAAGTTCCCGAAGACCACCTTCGGGATCATCGACGACAACACCGTCAAGGCCGACAACGTCTCCGATCTTGTGTTCCATGAGGAGCAGGGGTCCTATCTGGCGGGCGTCGCCGCCGCGAAGGCCACCAAGGCCGATCATGTCGGGTTCATCGGCGGTGTGGACATACCGCTCATCCACAAGTTCGAGGCCGGCTTCGTGCAGGGCGTGAAGTCCGTCGACCCGAAGATCAAGATCGAGAAGCAGTATCTGACCGAGAAGCCCGAGGACGGCGGCTTCAGCAGCCCCGACAAGGGCCAGAACGCGGCCAGCGGTCAGATCGAGTCGGGCGCCGACGTGCTCTACCACGCGGCGGGGCTCTCCGGGCAGGGCGTGATCCAGGAGGCCGGCTCGCAGAAGGTGTGGGCGATCGGCGTCGACTCCGACCAGTACAAGCAGAAGGCCCTGGCCAAGTACAAGGACTACATCCTCGGCTCCGCCCTCAAGGATGTCGGCGGGGCTGTGTACGACCTGACGAAGTCCGTCGTCGAGGGCAAGCCGATCACCGGTGAGCAGCGCTACGACCTGAAGTCCGGACGCGTCGGGTTCGCCGACTCGAACCCGAAGTACACGGCGATGAAGGACGTCGTCGCCGCCGTGGAGAAGGCCGAGAAGGACATCATCGACGGCAAGGTCACGGTCGAGACCACGCCGTAGCCCAGCCGGCGAGCAGTGGGGCGCCCCGCGAAGTGCGGGGCGCCCCACCGTGCGTCCATGCTCCCGCCACCTCGCGGCCACAGCTCGATAACGGACGGGACAGAAGGGTTCTTATGTCAGGTCTACGCGCGTTACGCTGCGGCGAAATCAGCGCCAGGTGAGGCGCTCGTACGTGCTTGTGCTTGCTTGTACATAAGGAGTTCCTCTCTATGCGCCGGGTTTCCCGAATTGCCGCAGCCGGTGTAGCCACCGCCGCGCTCGCCGTCTCCGCCACCGCTTGCGGCGGCACGTCCAGCGATGCCGCAGGCTCCAAGAGCGACGGCAAGAGCAAGGGCGTCGCCATCGCCTACGACGTCGGCGGCAAGGGCGACCAGTCCTTCAACGACGCCGCGACCGCCGGCATGGACAAGGCCGCCAAGGACCTGAAGATCGGCAAGAAGGCCGTCGAGCCGAACGACGGCGAGTCGGACGCCGACAAGGCCCAGCGCCTGACCCAGCTGGCCAAGCAGGGCTACAACCCGGTGATCGGCGTCGGTTACGCCTACGCCCCCGCGGTCAAGGAGGTCTCCGCCAAGTACCCGAAGGTCACCTTCGGCATCGTCGACGACGAGACGGTCAAGGCCGAGAACGTCGCCGACCTGGTCTTCAGCGAGCAGGAGGCCTCGTACCTCGCGGGCGTCACCGCCGCCAAGACGACCAAGAGCAAGACCGTCGGCTTCGTCGGCGGCGTGGACGTACCGCTGATCCACAAGTTCGAGGCGGGCTACGTCCAGGGCGTCAAGGACACGAACCCCAAGGTCAAGGTCGTCAAGCAGTACCTGACGGAGAAGGCCGAGGACGGCGGCTTCACCAGCCCCGACAAGGGCAAGACGGCCGCGCAGGGCCAGATCGAGGACGGCGCCGACGTGGTCTACCACGCCGCCGGTCTCTCCGGTCAGGGTGTCATCGAGGCCGCCGCCGCCAAGAAGGTCTGGGCGATCGGCGTCGACTCCGACCAGTACAAGCAGGACGCGCTCGCCAAGTACAAGAAGTACATCCTGACCTCCGCGACGAAGGATGTCGCCGGGTCGGTGTACAACCTGGCGAAGTCCGTCGCCGAGGACAACGCCGAGGGTGGCGTCGTCCGCGCCGACCTCAAGTCCGGTGGCGTCGCGCTCGCCGACTCGAACCCCGAGTTCAAGAAGAACGCCGACCTCCAGGCTGCCCTGAAGAAGGCCGAAGAGAGCATCATCAGCGGCAAGATCAAGGTCAAGGCGACGCCGTAACGGCAGCCGGATCGGCGGCTGTGACCACAGCCGTAACACCCGCCGTGACGACGGCCGCGGTGACCACTCGACGGTGGTCGCCGCAGCCGTAACAACAGCGTGATGGTCGCGGAACGGGGTGTGGGGGACGATGGTTTCCCCCGCGCCCCGTTCGCGCGGCCCACTGCTCAACTCCCGTCGAACCAGGGGCGCTACGCGCGTAGGTGGCCCCTTTCCTGAGGATTCCCGAGGAGAGTGCGCCATCGACGCGTCCACCCACCCCGACACGGGCAAGACCACCGCACAGGCCGTTGCCGTTGAACTCACCGGCATCACCAAGCGCTTCCCCGGCGTCGTGGCCAACCACGACATCCGCCTGACCGTCCGCAGGGGCACCGTGCACGCCCTCGTCGGCGAGAACGGCGCGGGCAAGTCGACCCTGATGAAGATCCTCTACGGCATGCAGAAGCCGGACGAGGGCACCATCTCCGTCGACGGCACCCAGGTGACCTTCTCCAGCCCCGCCGACGCCATCGCGCGCGGTATCGGCATGGTCCACCAGCACTTCATGCTCGCCGACCAGCTCACGGTCCTGGAGAACATCGTTCTCGGCAGCGAGAAGCTGCACGGCATCGGCGGGGCCGCCCGCCGCAAGATCGCGGAGATATCCGACCGGTACGGCCTCGGGGTGCGCCCCGACGCCATGGTCGAGGACCTCGGCGTGGCCGACCGGCAGCGCGTGGAGATCCTCAAGGTCCTCTACCGCGGCGCCACCACGCTGATCCTGGACGAGCCGACGGCGGTCCTCGTGCCGCAGGAGGTCGACGCTCTCTTCGACAACCTGCGTGAGCTGAAGTCCGAGGGCCTGTCCGTCATCTTCATCTCCCACAAGCTGGGCGAAGTCCTCTCCGTCGCCGACGACATCACCGTCATCCGGCGCGGCACGACCGTCGGCACGGCGATCCCGTCCGAGACGACGCCCCGCCAGCTCGCCGAGCTGATGGTCGGCAGCGAGCTGCCCACCCCGGAGACGGCCGAGTCGACGGTCACCGACCGGGCGATGATCGAGGTCGAGGAGCTCAAGCTGCTCGCCGACGGCGAGTCGGGCCGCGCCCTCCTCGACGACATCTCCTTCACCATCCACGAGGGCGAGGTCCTCGGCCTCGCGGGTGTGGAAGGCAACGGCCAGACCGAGCTGATCGACGCGCTCATCGGCCTCAAGCACGCCGACTCCGGCGTCATCCGCATGGCGGGCCAGGACATCACCGCCATGGCCACGCGCCACCGCCGCGAGCAGGGCGTCGGCTACATCCCCGAGGACCGCCACCGCCACGGCCTCCTCCTGGAGTCGCCGCTCTGGGAGAACCGCATCCTCGGTCACGTCACCGAGAAGCCAAACTCCCGCGGCAAGGGCGGCTTCTGGCTCGACCCCAAGGGCGCGCAGGCCGACACCCGGCGCATCGTCGAGCAGTACGACGTCCGCACGCCCGGCATCGACGTCACGGCCGCGTCCCTCTCCGGCGGCAACCAGCAGAAGCTGATCGTCGGCCGCGAGATGAGCCACAAGCCCCGCTTCCTGATCGCCGCCCACCCCACCCGCGGTGTGGACGTCGGCGCGCAGGCCCAGATCTGGGACCAGATCCGCGAGGCACGGCGCGAGGGTCTGGCCGTCCTGCTCATCTCCGCCGACCTGGACGAGCTGATCGGCCTCTCCGACACCCTCCGCGTGATCTACCGCGGACGGCTCGTCGCCGACGCCGACCCGGCCACCGTCACGCCGGAGGAGCTCGGTTCGGCCATGACGGGCGCGGCCTCGGGCCACCTCGAACACGTAGAAGAAGACCCCGAAGAGGGCTCTGCCGAGACTTCGGAGGACGAGGCCCGATGAAGAAGTTCGACAAGGAGCGCGTGCTCCTCGCGGTGGCCGGACCGGTCATCGCCCTTGTCGTGGCCGTGGCGCTGACCTCGGTCGTGCTGCTCGCCTCGGGCAAGAACCCGATCGAGCCGTACACCCTGATGCTGGAGCAGATCAGCTACTCCGACGTCCAGGTCCTGACCATCAACCAGGCCGGGATGTACTACCTGGCCGCGCTCGCGGTGGCCATCGGCTTCCGCATGAACCTGTTCAACATCGGTGTGGACGGGCAGTACCGCCTCGCCGCGGTGACCACCGCGGTCGTCGGCGCGCACGTGGCGCTGCCGGCCCCGCTCCAGATTCCGCTCCTGATGCTGGTCGCCATGCTCACCGGCGCCTTCTGGGCGGGCATCGCGGGCATCCTCAAGACCACCCGCGGCGTCAGCGAGGTCGTCGCGACGATCATGCTCAACGCCATCGCGACGAGCGTCATCGGCTACATGACCCTCACCGACAACTTCGGTGTCCCGGTCGGCAACAACCAGACCACCGGCGAGATGCACGAGTCCGGCTGGTTCCCCGGCATCAGCATGGGTGAGTCCGGCGAGATCTACGGCTTCGTGATCATCGCCGCGCTCGCGGGCGTCCTGTACTGGCTGGTCCTCAACCGCACCCGCTTCGGCTTCGACCTGCGCGCCACCGGCGCCTCCGCGTCGGCCGCCGCGGCCTCCGGCGTGAACGCCAAGCGCATGGTGCTCAGCGCGATGCTGATCTCCGGAGCGGTCGCGGGCCTCGCGGGCATGCCGATCCTGCTCGGCGACACCCACACCTACAGCCTCAGCTTCCCCGCGGGGCTCGGCTTCACCGGCATCGGCATCGCCCTGCTCGGCCGCAACAACCCGGTCGGCATCGCGTTCGCCTCGCTGCTCTGGGCCTTCCTCGACAAGGCGTCGCCCGCCCTCGACTACGCGACCCCGGTCGCGTACGACAAGGAGATCGCGGTGATCATGCAGGGCCTCATCGTGATCGCGGTCGTCGTCTCCTACGAGGCCGTACGCCGCTGGGGCCTGAAGCGCCAGCAGCGCCGCGTCGGCGAGGAGCTTGCCGCCGCCGCCCGCAACAACGGCAACAACGACACCGTGAAGGAGGTGGCTGCCCGATGAGCTCGGCAACCGTAGCCAAGCCCCCGGCCAAGCAGCCCGCGCCGGGCCGCCGCCGCATATCGCTCCCCGTCCTCCTTCTCGTGATCGCGGGCGTGCTCGTCCTGACGTCCGTGGTCCGGCTGATCACCGACGCGAACGGCATCACCTCCACCGGACAGATGTCGACCGCGCTGCGGCTCGCCGTGCCGATCGGCCTCGCCGGCCTCGGCGGGCTGTGGGCGGAGCGCGCGGGCGTGGTCAACATCGGCCTCGAGGGCATGCTGATCCTCGGCACCTGGTTCGGCGCGTTCGCCGGTTACCAGTGGGGCCCGTGGGTCGGCATCCTGTTCGGCATCCTCGGCGGCGCGCTCGGCGGTCTGCTGCACGCGATCGTAACGGTCACCTTCAACGTCAACCACATCGTCTCCGGTGTGGCCATCAACATCCTCGCCCTGGGCGTCACGCGCTACCTCTCCACCTTCGCCTTCGAGGGCAAGGAGGGCGGTACGTCCAAGCAGTCGCCGCCGGTCGACTCGCTCGGGGAGTTCTCCGTACCAGGGCTCTCCGACTGGCTGCAGGACCTGAACGACAAGCACTGGTTCCTTGTCTCGGACCTCGCGGGCCTGTTCGGCGGCCTGTTCACCAACCTGTCGCCGCTCACCGTGATCGCCATCGCGATGGTGCCGCTGAGCTGGTGGGTCCTGTGGCGCACGGCGTTCGGTCTGCGGCTGCGCTCCTGCGGCGAGAACCCGGTCGCCGCCGAGTCCCTCGGCGTGAACGTCTACAAGTACAAGTACCTCGCCGTGATCATCTCGGGCGGTCTCGCCGGCCTGGGCGGCGCGTTCCTCTCCCTGGTGGCCTCCAACATCTACCTGGAGGGCCAGACCGGCGGGCGCGGCTACATCGGCCTCGCCGCCATGATCTTCGGCAACTGGATGCCCGGCGGACTCGCGCTCGGTGCCGGCCTGTTCGGTTACACCGACAGCCTGAAGCTCCGGGGCGGCGGCACGAACGTGCACGCGCTGCTCCTGCTGCTCGCGATCCTGCTGGTCATCGGCGCGGCTTACCTCGTATGGCGCAAGCGTTACGTGCCCGCGGCGATCACCGCGGCCGTCTCGGCGCTGATGTTCGCGTGGTACGGCTTGACCGACGAGGTGCCCAACCAGGTCGTCACCGCGACGCCGTACGTCGTCACGCTGCTGGTGCTCTCGCTCTCCGCCCAGCGCCTTCGGATGCCGAAGGCGGACGGCCAGCCCTACCGAAAGGGACAAGGAACGTGACCGAGACCGACTGGGACGCGCCCGACTGGGACGCGCTGCGGGATGCTGCGCGCGAGGCCATGTCCCGTGCGTACGCGCCCTACTCGGGCTTCCCGGTCGGTGCCGCGGCCCTCGTGGACGACGGCCGCACGGTGTCGGGCTGCAACGTCGAGAACGCGTCGTACGGCCTCGGCCTGTGCGCCGAGTGCGGCCTGGTCTCGCAGCTCCAGCTCACCGGGGGCGGCCGTCTGACGCACTTCACCTGCGTCGACGGCAAGGGCGAGATTCTGATGCCGTGCGGTCGCTGCCGCCAGCTGCTCTACGAGTTCGGCGGCGCGACGCTCCTCCTGGAGACGGCCGCGGGCATCCGGACGCTGGGGGACATGCTGCCGGACGCGTTCGGCCCGCAGCACCTCAACTGACGTACGGCCCCTGCCGGTTGCGGTCCGATCGGCGGGGGCCTTCTTCATCTCGTGGCTCTATGCGCGTAGAGTCGCGATCACCGTTTTAGGCGCAAAGAGGGGTTATGCCATGGACGTCATCTCCGTGATTCGTACGAAGCGGGACCGCGGCGAGCTGAGCGGCGAGCAGATCGACTGGGTCATCGACGCGTACACGCGTGGCGCGGTGGCCGACGAGCAGATGTCGGCCCTGGCCATGGCGATCCTGCTGAACGGCATGAACCGCGGCGAGATCGCCCGCTGGACCGCCGCGATGATCGCGAGCGGCGAGCGCATGGACTTCTCGTCCCTGTCCCGCCCCACGGCCGACAAGCACTCCACGGGAGGCGTCGGCGACAAGATCACGCTGCCGCTCGCCCCGCTGGTCGCCGCGTGCGGCGCGGCGGTTCCGCAGCTTTCGGGCCGCGGCCTCGGCCACACCGGCGGCACCCTGGACAAGCTGGAGTCGATCCCGGGCTGGCGCGCGCTCCTGTCGAACGAGGAGATGCTGTCGGTCCTGGACGGTGTGGGTTCGGTGATCTGCGCGGCGGGCGACGGTCTGGCCCCGGCCGACAAGAAGCTGTACGCGCTGCGGGACGTGACGGGAACGGTGGAGGCGATCCCGCTCATCGCTTCCTCGATCATGTCGAAGAAGATCGCCGAGGGCACGGGCTCGCTCGTCCTGGACGTGAAGGTCGGCACGGGCGCGTTCATGAAGACGCTGGAGGACGCCCGCGAACTGGCCTCCACGATGGTGGGCCTCGGCACGGACCACGGCGTACGCACGGTCGCGCTCCTGACGGACATGTCCACGCCGCTGGGCCTGACGGCGGGCAACGCGCTGGAGGTCCGCGAGTCGGTGGAGGTCCTCGCGGGCGGCGGCCCGGCGGACGTCGTCGAACTCACCCTCGCCCTGGCGCGGGAGATGCTGGACGCGGCGGGGCTGCGTGATGTGGACCCGGCGAAGGCGCTGGCGGACGGTTCCGCGATGGACGTGTGGCGGCGGATGATCGCCGCCCAGGGCGGTGACCCTGACGCGACGCTCCCGGTGGCCCGGGAGGCGCACGTCGTGACGGCTCCGTCGTCCGGGGTCCTGACCCGCCTGGACGCGTACGACGTCGGCGTCGCCGCTTGGCGCCTCGGCGCGGGGCGTGCGCGCAAGGAGGACGTGGTGCAGGCGGGGGCGGGCGTGGAACTGCACGCGAAGCCGGGCGCGGTCGTGACCGCGGGTCAGCCCCTGATGACCCTGCACACGGACACTCCCGAGCGGTTCGAGTACGCGTTGCAGGCCGTGCAGGGTTCCTTCGACATCGCCCCGGAGGGCACGGGCTTCTCGGCGACGCCGATCGTGTTGGACCGCATCGCGTAGGGGGCTGTAGGGGCGTTCCCTGATGGCCTCAAACGCCGGCCGGGCTGGATATGTCCAGCCCGGCCGGAATCTTTCAGCCCGTCCGGCGTTTGAGGACGAACTCGGCGAAGCCGGTGATCAACGGCGCCCAAGGCCCCCGCGCCAGAGCGGCCCGCGGCGGAGCCGCACATGTCACAGCCGGGAAGGGGCGGGGTTGGGGAGAAAGCCCGCCGCAGGCGAACGAACCGGCGGACCTACCGATGAGTTCCGGCGGCCCGCACGGTCTCCCCAACGTGGAAGCCATCAAGCCGCCAGACCTGACCCTCACCGGCACCCTCGACCGAGAGGCCACGCACCGCCTCTGCGAGGAAGCCCGCGTCACGCTGCAAGCGAGCGACGCGGACGTCCTCGTATGCGACGTGACCGACCTCGGCCCGCCCGTCCTCGCCGCGGTGGACGCCCTGGCCCGGCTGCAACTCACCGCCCGCCGCGCAGGCGGCCGGATCCGCCTGCGGAATCCGGCCCCGGACCTGCGCGAGCTACTGCACCTCGTCGGGCTCCCCATGGAGATCGAGGTGGACCGGCAGGCCGAACAGCGGGAACCACCGGGGCGTGTCCAGGAAGCAGTGGAAGCCCGCGATCCGCCCCTCTGAGATCTCGATGACCTGAATCGCCCACGGCGTGAACCCGCCCTTCTCGGGGTCGGGCTTGTAGTGGGCGAAGCCCGGCGTGCCGTTGACGTTGACCGGGAACAGACGGCTGTCGGCGCAGGAGGCGCCCATGGTCGACATGAAGCCGGTGATGTCGGACGTGCCGCGCAGCCACAGGTCGAACGGGGGCATCGTCATGATGGCGTCTTCGTGCAGCAGCGCCGTCAGCGCCGCCATGTCGTACCCCTCGAAGGCGGCGACATAGCGCTCGAGCAGCTTCTGCTGCTCTTCGTCCAGAGGATTGGATACGGCCGTGTCGTCGGCGTGGCTCTCGGCCAGCGTCGCCCGCGCCCGCTGCAACGCGCTGTTGACGGAGGCCACCGAGGTGTCGAGGAGCTCGGCCGCCTCGCTGGCCTTCCACGCGAGGACCTCACGCAGGATCAGCACCGCACGCTGCTTCGGTGGCAGTTGCTGCAGGGCGGCGACGAACGCGAGCCGCACCGATTCCTTCGCCACGGCGGCCTCGGCGGGGTCGCTGACGGAGGGCAGCACGCGCGCGTCCGGCATCGGCTCCAGCCACACATTGTCCGGGCGCGGGGTCAAAGCGGCCTGGGCGAGCGGCGCCGACGCGGTGAGGTCCATGGGCCGGGCCCGGCGGTTGCCCGCGTTCAGCATGTCCAGGCAGACGTTCGTCGCGATGCGGTACAGCCACGACCTCAGGCTGGAGCGGCCCTCGAACTTCTCGTGGCTCCGCCAGGCCCGGACCATGGTGTCCTGTACCGCGTCCTCGGCCTCGAAGGCCGACCCCAGCATGCGATAGCAGTACCCGGTCAGCTCGACCCGGTGCTTCTCCAGCGTGACGTCCAGTTCCGACGTCGTACCTGCGATGTCAGTCATCCCAACCCACCCCTGCGGCTGCCACGAAAGTCCCAGCACTTCGGAAGTTACCGCAGCCCACTGACAACGGCCCCCGGAGTCGGAAAACCCGCAGGCAGGAGTGGTCGCCGACAACAGTCAGTGCGCGGCCACGAGCCCTCGCCGCCGCTGCTCCCGCCGCTCCCGCTCCTGGACGCGAGCCGCGTGCGACCCCCAGACGGTGAGGGAGACGACGCCGGAGACCGCGAGCAGACCCAGGCCCACCGTCCCGGCCCAGCCCCCCGCGTGGAAGGCGACCGCGCCGAGCGTGCCGCCCGCGCTGGAGCCCAGGTAGTACACGGACTGGTAGAGCGCTGAAGCCTGCGCCCGCCCCGTGGTGGCCGTACGGCTCACGGACGAGGAGGCGACCGCGTGACCGGCGAAGAAGCCGGCGGTGATCAGGACGAGCCCGAGCAGCACCATGACCAGGGAGTCGGAGAGGGAGAGCAGCAGCCCGCCCGTGGTCGTGCTCACGGCCAGGTAGAGCGCACCGCGCCGGCCCAGCCGCGTCACCAGCTTCCCCGCGGCGGCCGACGAGACCGTACCGACGAGGTAGACCAGGAAGATCGAGCCGATGATGCCCTGCGGGAGCGAGAAGGGGGCTTCGGTGAGGCGGTAGCCGATCACCGTGTAGACCGCGCCGAACACGGTCATGAACAGCGCGCCGATCGCGTACAGACGGCACAGCAGCGGGTTGGAGAGGTGCGAACGGATCGTCCGTCCAAGCGCCCTGGGGTTGAGCGAGCCCGCCGTGAAGTGGCGCGGCGCGGGAAGCAGCGCGCGGAAGGCGAGCGCGCACAGCACGGCCACGACGCCCACCACGCCCACGGCCACGCGCCAGCCCCATGCCTGCGCGACCCAGCCGGTGATGATGCGTCCGCTCATGCCGCCGATCGAGTTCCCCGCCACGAACATGCCGATCGCGGCGACCAGCGCCTTGGGCCTGACCTCCTCCGCGAGGAAGGCCATCGCGGAGGCCGGGAGCCCGGCGAGCGCCGCGCCCTGCACGGCACGCAGCGCGATGAGCGCGCCGATGGAGGGCGCGAAGGGGACGAGAAGACCCACGGCCACCGCGACCGTCAGCGAGACCGTCATCAGCGTCCGCCGCCCGAACCGCTCGCTGAGCGCGCTCAGGGGCAGGACGAAGAGGGCGAGCGCCCCCGTGGCCGCCGACACCGTCCAGCTCGCCGAGCTCGCGCTGACGCCGAAGTCGGCGGAGACGAGGGGGAGCAGCGCCTGCGTGGAGTAGAGGAGCGCGAAGGTCGCGACACCGGCGAGGAAGAGGGCGAAGCTCATCCGGCGGTAGCCGGGGCCGCCGGGGTTCAGCCGGGTGTCGGCGGCGTCGGTGGGTGCAGTGGCAGGGGACGACGGGGTGAGGGCGGCCGCGTGGGTGACGGACGCCCCGCTACTGGCAGGAGGCATGTGTCGAACGTAGGCACACGAGATTCATCCGTCCAATGCATGGATTGGCCATAATCGTTCCCATGGTGCATGAGCGCAGTTCAGAGCGGCGTCTGTCGCAGAGCGGTTACGTAGGAAACGTCGGCGGATCCACGTCGGTGCCCGCCGAGCTGACCCCCGGCTCCTGGTCCGCGCTGCTCTCGCCGCGCCTCGCGTACTTCGCGGGGGTCGCGCGCACGGAGCACGTGACGCGGGCCGCGCAGGAGATGCAGGTGCCGCAGTCGACGCTGTCACGTGCGTTGGTCCGCCTCGAACAGGACCTGGGCGTCGAGCTGTTCGCGCGGCACGGCAGGACGGTGTCCCTGACCCCGGCGGGCCGCACGTTCCTGGCCTCCGTCGAGCGGGCGCTCGGTGAGGTGGAGCGGGCCGCGGAGTCCGTACGGGCGGACGCGGACCCGGCGTCGGGCAAGGTGGCCTTCGGGTTCCTCCACACGATGGGCTCGGAGACCGTCCCCGGCCTGATCCGCGCCTTCCGCGCGGATCATCCGAGGGTGCGCTTCAGCCTCGTACAGAACTACGGGGAGGCGATGATCGAGCGGCTTCGGGCGGGCGAGCTCGACCTGTGCCTGACGTCGCCCGTGCCGGACGCGCCCGATCTCGTCGCCCGCCGCCTGGACGAACAGCGGCTCCGTCTCGTCGTGCCGGACGACCACCGCCTCGCCTCCCGGAAGCGGGTGCGGCTCTCGGAAGCGGCAAAGGAGGCCTTCGTGACCCTCGAACCCGGCTACGGCCTGCGGCGCATCACGGACGACCTCTGCCAGGAGGCCGGCTTCAAGCCGCGGATCGCGTTCGAGGGGGAGGAGGCGGAGACACTGCGGGGCCTGGTGGCGGCGGGCCTGGGCGTCGCCCTCCTCCCGCCACCGGCCGTCCCGCGGCCGGGAGTCGTCGAACTGACGGTGACGGGCCAGCGTGCGGTACGGGAGATCGGCGTGGCCTGGCTGGACGGGCACCCGGACACACCACCGGTGGCGGCGTTCAAAAAGTTCCTGCTGAGCAGGCGCGGGCGGCTGCTGCCGGAGTAGTGGCTCCCGCGCAGTGCCTCCCGCGCGGCCGGTCAGTGCCGCATCGATTTCCCGAACCCCGCGGCAAGCGGCATCCGCAGCCCCAGCGGCGGCGGAGCCGCGAGCGCGTCCTCCAATGGGCGTGCGTACGCGTGCCCGAACAGCGAGCCCATGACGAAGTCCGAGGCCAGCGCCTGGACTTCGGGCTGGTGTTGCTGCAACCGGTGGCCGTCGGAGTGGACTTCGAACCGGCACACCTCACGGTTCGCCTTCTTCGCCCGCTCGGCGAGACGGAACGACAACTCGGGATCGGTCCGCTCGTCATTGGTGCCGTGCACGATCAGAACCCGTCGCCCGGCGAGCTGCTTCACCGGCTCGGGGGAGGCGGCCACGTCGTCCTCGGGCAGCCAAGGGGCCAGCGCCAGGACGGAGTTGACCGCTTCGTGGCCTGCGGCCCGCAGGGCGGCCCGGCCACCCATGTCCTTGCCGACGAGGCAGATCGAGACGTCGCCGTAGAGACGTACGATCTCGTCCGCCGCCCACTCCGTGTCCCGCGCCAGCTGCGCCTGCGCCCCGTTCCATCCCCGGCAGCCGTAGTGCACGACGTGCGCGGCGAGCCCCTCCTTCCGGCCGTCCTGGGCGAGCCTGCGGCCGAGCGCGCGCACCGTGGCCGCGGCGAACGGGGACGGCTTGCGGTCGGAGGTCTCGTGGCCGCCGGGGAGCAGAAGCACCGCGCCGCTGACCGCCGAGGGGCGGGCGCCGATCACCCGCCCGAGCCTGGCCGCGCGCGCGGAATCGGGCGTCGCTTGCTGTGCCATGACAGAACAGTGTCAGAAGCGATGGTGTACGCCACCCGTCCGCGGGGTCACTGTTACGTATCGACCGGTGAGATCCACGCAGCGATCTACGCGCGTAGGCGCTAGAGTGCCGAAATGACGAGCCAGACCACCAAAGCCGGTCAGACGGACCGCGAAACGCCCAGTGCCGACCAGATCCGCCGTGCCCCGAAGGTGCTCCTGCACGACCACCTCGACGGCGGCCTGCGTCCCGGCACGATCGTCGACCTCGCCCGCGAGTCGGGATACGAGGGACTGCCCGAGACCGACCCCGACAAGCTGGGCGTCTGGTTCAGGGAGGCCGCCGACTCCGGTTCGCTGCCGCGCTATCTGGAGACCTTCGCCCACACCTGCGCGGTGATGCAGACGAAGGACGCCCTCAAGCGCGTGGCGGCCGAGTGCGCCGAGGACCTCGCCGAGGACGGCGTCGTCTACGCCGAGATCCGGTACGCACCCGAGCAGCACCTGGAACAGGGCCTCACCCTCGAGGAGGTCGTCGAGGCCGTCAACGAAGGCTTCCGGGAAGGCGAGCGACGCGCGAAGGCCAATGGCCACCGCATCCGCGTGGGCGCGCTGCTCACCGCGATGCGGCACGCCGCCCGCGCCCTGGAGATCGCCGAACTCGCCAACCGCTACCGCGACCTCGGCGTCGTCGGCTTCGACATCGCGGGCGCGGAGGCGGGCTTCCCGCCCACCCGGCACCTCGACGCCTTCGAGTACCTCAAGCGCGAGAACAACCACTTCACCATCCACGCGGGCGAGGCCTTCGGCCTGCCGTCCATCTGGCAGGCCCTGCAGTGGTGCGGCGCCGACCGCCTCGGCCACGGCGTGCGGATCATCGACGACATCCAGGTCGCCGACGACGGCACCGTGAAGCTCGGCCGCCTCGCCAGCTACGTACGTGACAAGCGCATCCCCCTGGAGATGTGCCCCAGCTCCAACCTGCAGACGGGCGCCGCCAGCTCGTACGCCGAGCACCCCATCGGCCTGCTCCGCAAGCTGCACTTCCGGGCCACGGTGAACACCGACAACCGCCTGATGTCCGGCACCAGCATGAGCCGCGAATTCGAGCACCTGGTCGGGACTTTCGGTTACACGCTCGACGACATGCAGTGGTTCACAGTCAATGCGATGAAATCAGCGTTCATTCCTTTCGATGAACGCCTGGCCATGATCAATGACGTGATCAAGCCCGGATATGCCGAGCTGAAGTCCGAATGGCTGTTCCGCCAGACCGCCTCCACCAGGGCTTCTGTGGATGTGTAACAGGAATTGAGGCAATGCGGGCGCGGCCGGGAACATTAATTCCCGGCCGCGCTTTTGCTGTTTCGCTGTTTGCCGACCGCCCCTTCACATGTTTACGGTCGTGGGCCGCTCGAAAGTCCCCGTCATCAAGGACGCATTGAAGATGAAGCAGTCTGCCGCCAAGACCCTCGGTGTCGCCGCTCTCGGCGCCGCCTTCGCCGCCGCGGGCGCGGGTGCCGCCAACGCCGCGCCGGCCGTGCCCAGCGTCACGGGCGCATTGGGCACCGCCACCTCGACGCTGCCCGTCGGTGACGTCGCCAAGTCCCTGCCCGCCGGCAGCCACGAGGCCCTCGCCGCGGGCCAGGGCGCACTCGCCACCACCGTGCGGGCCGCGGCGCCGACCCTCGAAAAGCTCAGCGAGGGCACCGAGACCCCCGCCGACAAGGGCAAGCCCGCCGCGGCCGACCCGGTCTCCGGTCTGCTCGGTGGCCTGCCGGTCGCCGGCGCCCTGCCCGCCCAGGGGCTGCCCCTGAAGGGCCTGCCGGTGAACGGTCTGCCGCTCGGCTGATCCTCGCGCTCCGCGCACACGCCGATGGGGCGCATCCCTTCTCAAGGGTGCGCCCCATCGGCGTGTGCGGGTGGCGGTGAGGGCCGCCGCATCACCAGGCGGCCTGCCTGGCCTTGCCCTCGGAGGGCAACAGGGCCCAGAGCGCGATGTAGAGCAGGAACTGCGGGCCGGGCAGAAGACACGAGAGTACGAAGATCACGCGCATCGTCTTCGCCGACGTGCGGAAACGCTGGGCGAGGGCGGCACACACTCCGCCGATCATCCGGCCGTCGGTGGGGCGGGCTAGGGCGGTCATGGTGGCTCCTTCGTGAACCGTGGAGACAAGGTCCGGGGCGTTTCCCCGATGACTCAAAGCTACGTTCACGAAGCGGGCAAAGCGTCGCTCTAAGGTGCGATACCGACCCTGGGAATCGTCGGGGTCGACCCCTGAGAAGCGTCCTCCCGCAGGAGGGCCGCGCGATGCTCACCCTCAGTACGGCGGCGGAGCCTGGCCCTGGCCGCGGGCACCACGGCGAGATGCGCGAGGGCCACGCCCACGGAGTTCACGAACAGCGAGTCGATGTCGACGACCTGTCCGGGGACTCCGGTCTGCAGCAGCTCGATGCCGAGCGAGATCAGCGCGCCCGCCGCGACCGTCCGCACCAGCGAACCGAGCGGTGACACGTGAACCCGCCCACCGGCGAGCGGAAGCAGCGCACCGAGCGGGGCAAGGAGCAGCAGACTGCCGCCTATCTGCCGGGCGGCCTGCACGGGTCCGAGCGCCAGATCCGCCTTGATGCCGGCGAACGGCTGCAGATTCGCCGCGCTGACCCACGGCACGTCCAGTGGACGCAGAGTGAGCCAGCCGACGAACAGAAGATGCGCGACGAGGAGGAATCCTCCTGCCGCACGGAAGCGGATGGCAGCCCTGTGGCCGCCCGAGCCTTGACGCACGCCCCCCAAGACGCGCCTGACGGCAGGATCGGTTCCGCCCATCCACTTCCGGAACTCGGCACTGTCCTGATCGCACACCGTGACTGTCTTGATCGGTTACTTCGCTGTCCCGGCTGCTTCAAGGTCTCGGCTACTTCACCGTCTCCGTGGGCGGAGCCACCGTCCCGGGCCGCTGGCGGACCGCCTGGGTGCATTCGTAGCGGCGCAGCGGGTCGTCGCCGGGGCCGCCCATGATCACCTCGCGGTCGTCGCCCGCCGCCGCGCTGTCCGCGAACGTGCAAACGATCTGTGCCAGAGCGAACGCCGACAGATCCTGAGGGGACGTGCTGAACCGCAGCGCGTCCTCGGGGTCGCCCTTCTCGGGGCCGCGCACGACCGTGCCGCCGCGTACGTCCGTCGCGAAGCCCGCCTGCTTCTCCGGGTCCGAAGGCGCCTGCGACAGCTCGTCCAGGAGCGCCTGCGCGATCCGTACCCGGTCCGTCGTCGCCTTGTCGGTGGGGATGCGCACCGACCGGTCGACGGTCACCAGCTGCGCCGCGCACACCAGGAAGACCTGCACGGGGACCCCGCTGGTGGACTGCGACGCGATGCTCGACCCGGACATCACGCAGGGCACCCGCGACGGGCCGGGGCCGAAGTCCGTCGGCACCTCCGTCGAGCGGATGCCGCAGCCCGCCAGGACCGCGGTCAGCGCGGCGGCGAGCAGCGCGGCGCGAAGCCGTCGGTGGTTCATCACTTCTCTCCCTCGACGGCGTCGTCGCCGTCCGTGCCGTCCTCCGCCTCGTCCGCGGGCAGCAGCGCCGACGGGTCGCGCGGCAGCCACAGCGTGAACACAGCGCCGCCCTCGGGCGAGTTCGCGGCGGTGATCTCCCCGCCGTGGATGTGGGCGTTCTCCAGGGCGATGGAGAGCCCGAGGCCGCTGCCCTCCGAACGCGGCCGGGACGCGCTCGCCTTGTAGAAGCGGTCGAAGACGTGCGGCAGTACGTCCTCGGGGATGCCGGGGCCTCCGTCACGCACCGCGATGACGAGCTTCTCGCCCACGAGCCGCACCGAGACCTCCACCGGGGAGCCACCGTGCTTCAACGCGTTGCCGATCAGGTTCGCCAGGATGACGTCCAGACGGCGCGGGTCGAGCCGCACCATGATGCCGCGCTCGGCGTCCAGCTCGACCGCGTCCAGCCAGGCGCGGGCGTCGATGCACGCCGTGATCTGGTCGGCGATGTCCACGTGGTCCAGGACGAGCCTCGCCGTACCCGCGTCGAAGCGGGTGACCTCCATCAGGTTCTCCACCAGGTCGTTCAGCCGACGTGTCTCGCTGACCACGAGACGTACGGCGGGCTCGATCATCGGGTCGACGCTGCCGGTCTCCGCGTCCAGCTCCTCCTCGAGCACCTCCGTCACCGCGGTGATCGCGGTCAGCGGCGTACGCAACTCGTGCGACATGTCGGCGACGAAGCGCCGCGACGCCTCGTCACGGGCGCTCATGTCGTCGACCTTCTTCTCCAGGCTCTCCGCGGTCCGGTTGAACGTCCGTGACAGATCGGCGAGTTCGTCCGTGCCCGACACCCGAAGGCGCGTGTCCAGTTTGCCCTCGCCGAGCCGCCGCGCGGCCACCCCGAGCCGGTGCACCGGCTTGAGCACGGTGGTCGCCGCGGCCTGCGCGAGCAACGCGGAACCTATGAGCGCGAGCCCCGTGGCGATCGCCAGGGACCAGCCGAGCGAACTCAGGTCCTTCGCCTCCGGCTCAAGGGACTTGAGCATGTAACCGGTCGGCCCGCCGCCGATGACCTTGGCGCCGCCCACCAGGTACGGGGTGCCGCCCTCGACGGTCCGCTGCCAGTACAGGTGATACGGGCTCTTGTTGCTGGAGGTGAGCGGCTGCTCCTTGTTCACCGTCTTGCGCAGCGGCTTGGGCACGTCGGCGAGCGTGAAGGCGTCCAGGTCGGAGTAGCCGACGATCGTGTCACCGTCGGCGTCCTTCCCGATCAGGAGCACGCTGTAGCGCTGGCTGCTGTTGGCCATCGTCCCGGCGGCCTGCTGCAGTTCGTCCTGGGTCGGATTGGGCGGCAGCGCGCCGGCGCGGGTCTGCATCTCCTGCTGGAAGTCCTTCAGGGCCGCGTCCTGCGCGCGCGTCAGGACCGCCTCGCGGTTCAGCCAGTACGCGATCCCGGACGCCGTCACGGCGGCGGTGAGCGCCACGAGCCCGAACACCACGACAAGCCGCAGCCGCAGGCTCGTGAAACGGAGCCCCGCCAGTATCGCCTTGCGCGCCGCAGCCCAACCGCGGAGCTTGTCCTGCGGTTTGGTCACTGAGGAGTGTCCAGCCGGTAGCCGACTCCGCGCACCGTACGGATCAGGGTCGGCGAGGACGGTACGTCCTCCACCTTCGCCCGCAGGCGCTGCACACACGCGTCGACGAGCCGGGAGTCACCGAGGTAGTCGTGCTCCCACACCAGACGCAGCAACTGCTGGCGCGACAGCGCCTGTCCGGGCCTGCGGCTCAGCTCCAGGAGCAGCCGCAGCTCGGTCGGCGTGAGCTGCAGATCCTCGCCGTTCTTCGTGACGGTCATCGCGGCGCGGTCGATGACGAGCGAACCGAACGTCGCCGCGTCATTGGCCTCGCGCTCACCGCGCCGCAGAACCGCACGGATACGGGCGTCGAGCACCCGTCCCTGCACGGGTTTCACGACATAGTCGTCGGCACCGGACTCGAGCCCGACGACGACGTCGATGTCGTCGCTGCGCGCGGTCAGCAGGATGATCGGCAACTGGTCGGTGCGCCGGATGCGACGGCACACCTCGAAGCCGTCGATGCCCGGCAGCATCACATCCAGCACGATCAGGTCCGGCCGCTGCTCACTGAGCAGCTTCAGGCCGTCCTCGCCGGTGGCAGCAGTAGCCACCCGATGCCCTTGGCGGGTGAGCGAAAGCTCAAGGGCCGTACGGATGGCGTCGTCGTCCTCGATCAGCAACAGGGAAGGCACGGACGTCATTCTGTCCCATGGCACGGGCACAGTTCGACTGTTGGAGCTCCCCCAAGCCCTCAAAGAGCAGGGAGGAGCCCACATCCACACTTCTCCCCTACACATGGGAGGGCTGTTGCAGGCCTGTGACAGTCGGCGGACACCGTCATGAAGTGGGTCCGGCAGAGTTCTGGTCACACGGAAAAAGCCGGACTCCACCGACGGGGGGCGCGAGATGAACACACTGCACAGCACCAGCTCAAGCGCAGTAATCACGCGTCTCCACGACGTGATCCGGCCTGCCGAGAGGCACGAGAAGTCCGGTGCCGTGAGCGGGCGGGGGTGCGCTCGCGGCACCGGGCGTCAGCACACCGCGTACATGACGGTGGTTGACGCGTTCCCGGGGGAAACCCGCGGGGACAACGGGGGGGCTCACGGGGGAGCCGCGTACAGGGAGGACACGGGGGAGCGCACCACAGCGTCGGAGGCGGAGTTCACCGCCTACGTCCAGGAGCGTCGTGCCTCCCTGTACGCAACCGCCTATCACCTGACCGGTGACCGTTTCGAGGCCGAGGACCTGCTCCAGAGCGCCCTCTTCTCGACGTACCGGGCCTGGGACAGGATCAGCGACAAGGCCGCGGTCGGCGGGTACCTCCGCCGCACCATGACCAACCTGCACATCAGCGCCTGGCGGCGCCGCAAGCTCAACGAGTACCCCACCGAGGAGCTGCCGGAGACGGCGGGCGACACGGACGCGATGCGTGGCACCGAACTCCGTGCGGTTCTCTGGCAGGCCCTGGCCCGCCTCCCCGAACTGCAGCGGACGATGCTGGTCCTGCGTTACTACGAGGGCCGCACGGACCCGGAGATCGCGGACATCCTCGACATCAGCGTGGGCACGGTGAAGTCCAGCATCTGGCGCTCCCTGCGCCGGATGCGCGAGGACGAGGTCCTCAGCTTCGGCCGTGACCAGGAGGAGTCCTTCGGCGAGTTGGTCGCCTAGGGATCACGGGGGCCGCCGCTCCCGGGGGGAGGCGGCGGAAGCAGGGGGGACACGGGGATCACGGGGGATCCACGGGGGAAAAGTGGCGGGACCGGAAGGCCGGGGGGTCTTTCCGGTCCTTCTGCTTTGTACGGGGGCTGTGTCGAGCGGTCGCTTTACGGTGCTGTGGACCGGGCGGAGTCAAGCGGCGTCGGCGCGTGCCTTGGCGCACCGCCCGGCGGCAGCCGCCGCGAGCCGCCCCAGGGCCTCGTCCTTCCCGCAGGGGTGAGCGCCGAGCGCGGTCTGCCGGGCGACGATGGCGCGTTCGGCCCGCATCAGCCGCCACCCGCGCCGCAGCAGGAACGCCACGGACTTCCGTCCCTCGCGCAGATCCCGCAGAAGCCGCCGCCGGTAGGTGGTGGACGGCCGCCCCCGCAGACAGATCGCGTCGGCGAGCACTCCGATCTCCCGGCACCGCTCCACGATGTCCGCCGCGAAGATCCCCTCCGCGATGAACAGGGGCGTGCGCTCGATGTCCATCGCGGACTCGCCCGTACGCGAGCTGGTGGCGATGTCGTAGACGGGGACGCGCGTACGTCCCGTGCGGCACAGCTGCTCGATGGCGGCGACGGCGACGTCCGCGTCCCAGGAGTCGGGGGAGTCCCAGTCGATGTCCGCGCTGCCGGGGACCTGCGGCAGTGAAGGGTCGTCACCCTCCTTGTAGAAGTCGTCGAGGCACAGGACGGGCAGCCCGGTAAGGGCGGCGAACGACGACTTGCCTGAGCCCGAGGGGCCGGCGAGCAGCACGACTCGGGTGGATATCGGGGGATGGGAACTCACGAGAGAACAGTGTGCTGCATCGGCCCGCCCAGGCACCCCGAAGGGTAGGGCTTTGGTGCCCAGGACATCCCTCAACTACCCTGAGTGCTCATCTGATTACCCAAAAGGATAAGGGTGGCACCCATGGCACGGCACGCAACAGCCTCCAAGCACCTCTCCCGCGTCCTGCTGCGGGCGGGCCTGACGGCCACCGTCGCGGGTACGGCACTTGGTATCGGCGGCGCGGCGACGGCGAACGCCGCGCCCTCGGCTTCCGACAGTCTGCCTGCGGCCGGCGCGGGGGTGCTGGGGACGGTGGAGGAGGTCACCGCCAGTGGGCTCGGGCCCGCCAAGCAGCTGAAGCTCAACCCGCTCGCGGGTACGGGGTCCGACCCGCTGGACAACGCTGCGGGCACCCAGGTCGCAGACTTCAAGCCGGTCTCGACGGCGCCGTTGACGACCCCGCTGACCAGCGGTGGAGCGCCGGCTGACCTGCCGCTGGCCGGTCCGGCCACGGGGCTGCTGCCCGGCTAGCCGACCGGCCCGGCGGTGTGGCGAAGCCCCGGCCCTCCTGGACGGAGGAGGACCGGGGCTTCACCGTGCGAGATGGCTTCAGGTGGCCTCAGTACGAGGAGCCGGACGCGCCCAGCGAACCCGTCGGGTGCCAGACGGTCTTGGTCTCGAGGAAGGCCGTCAGGCGGTGCGTGCCCGGGTCGGCCGACCAGTCCCCAGCGTCGGAAGAGGCCGCGTTCTGCGCGTCCTTGGAAGGGCGCCGGTGGGAGGCGGTCGGGCGGACGACGCGCTTGAGGTTGTCCGCCGCGGCGACCTCCAGCTCCTTCGCCAGTACGTCGTCCTCGACGCCCGCGAGGTCGATCGCGTTCACGTCCTGGTGCGCGGCGAGCGACGGGGTGATCTCCGCCGTCCTGCCGGACAGGATGTTCACGACGCCGCCGGGCAGGTCGGAGGTGGCGAGCACCTCGCCGAGCGAGAGCGCGGGGAGCGGGGAGTTCTCGCTCGCGATCACCACGGCGGTGTTGCCCGTCGCGATCACCGGGGCGATCACCGAGACCAGGCCGAGGAACGAGGACTTCTGCGGGGCGACGACCGCCACCACGCCGGTCGGCTCGGGCGAGGAGAGGTTGAAGAAGGGGCCCGCGACCGGGTTCCCGCCGCCCACGACCTGGGCGATCTTGTCGGTCCAGCCCGCGTACCAGACCCAGCGGTCGATCGCGGCGTCCACGACCGCGGCGGCCTTGGACTTGGAAAGCCCCTCCGCCTCGGCGACCTCGCGGACGAACTGGTCCTTGCGGCCCTCCAGCATCTCCGCGACGCGGTACAGGATCTGGCCGCGCAGGTAGGCCGTCTTGCCGGCCCAGCCGCCCTGCGCCTTGCGCGCGGCGACGACCGCGTCCCGCGCGTCCTTGCGGGAGGCGAGCGGGGCGTTCGCCAGCCACGTGCCCTTTGAGTCAGTCACCTCGTACACCCGGCCGCTCTCGGAACGCGGGAACTTCCCGCCGACGTACAGCTTGTAGGTCTTCAGGACCGTGAGTCGCTCAGACATTGAGGTACGCCTCCAGGCCGTGGCGGCCGCCCTCGCGGCCGTGCCCCGATTCCTTGTAGCCGCCGAAGGGCGAGGTCGGGTCGAACTTGTTGAACGTGTTGGCCCAGACGACGCCCGCACGGAGCTGCTCGGCGACCGCGAGGATGCGCGAGCCCTTCTCCGTCCAGATGCCGGCGGAGAGGCCGTACTGGGTGTTGTTGGCCTTGGCGACGGCCTCTTCCGGGGTGCGGAAGGTCAGCACCGAGAGCACCGGGCCGAAGATCTCGTCGCGCGCGACGGTGTGCGCCTGCGTGACGTTCGTGAAGAGCGTCGGCGCGAACCAGTAGCCGGCGGAGGGCAGTTCGCACGGGGCGGACCAGCGCTCGGCGCCCTCGGCCTCACCGGTCTCGGTCAGGGCCTTGATCCGGGCGAGCTGCTCGGCGGAGTTGATGGCGCCGATGTCCGTGTTCTTGTCCAGCGGGTCGCCGAGGCGCAGCGTGGTCAGGCGCCGCTTCAGCGCGTCGAGCACCTCGTCGTGGACCGACTCCTGTACGAGGAGGCGCGATCCGGCGCAGCAGACCTGGCCCTGGTTGAAGAAGATGCCGGTGACGATGCCCTCGACGGCCTGGTCGATCGGGGCGTCGTCGAAGACGATGTTCGCGCCCTTGCCGCCCAGTTCGAGCGTGACCTTCTTGTCCGTGCCCGCGACCTGGCGTGCGATGGCCTTGCCGACGGCGGTCGAGCCGGTGAAGGCGACCTTGTTCACGTCCGGGTGGGCGGTGAGGGCCGCGCCCGCGTCGCCGTACCCGGGAAGGATGTTGACGACGCCCTTGGGCAGGCCCGCCTGACGGCAGATGTCCGCGAAGAAGAGCGCGGAGAGCGGCGTCGTCTCGGCGGGCTTCAGGACGACCGTGTTGCCGGTCGCGAGAGCCGGGGCGATCTTCCAGGCGAGCATCAGGAGCGGGAAGTTCCAGGGGATGACCTGGCCCGCGACGCCGAGGGGCTGCGGGCCCGCGCCGTACCCCGCGTGGTCGAGCTTGTCGGCCCAGCCCGCGTAGTAGAAGAAGTGCGCGGCGACCAGGGGGAGGTCGGCGTCGCGCGTCTCCTTGATGGGCTTTCCGTTGTCGAGGGTCTCCAGGACGGCCAGTTCGCGGCTGCGCTCCTGGATGATCCGGGCGATGCGGAAGAGGTACTTGGCGCGCTCGGCGCCCGGCAGCGCCGACCACTTCTCGAAGGCCCTGCGGGCGGCCTTGACCGCGCGGTCGACGTCTTCGGACGACGCCTGCGCGACTTCGGAGAGGACCTCTTCGGTGGAGGGCGAGACGGTCTTGAAGACCTTGCCGTCCGCGGCCTCCACGAACTCGCCGTCGATGAACAGGCCGTACGACGGCGCGATGTCGACGACGGAGCGGGACTCCGGAGCGGGTGCGTACTCAAAGGGCGTGGAAGTCATAGGTCAGTCCACCGTGACGTAGTCGGGGCCGGAGTAGCGGCCCGTGGCCAGCTTCTGGCGCTGCATCAGCAGGTCGTTGAGGAGTGATGAGGCGCCGAAGCGGAACCAGTGGTTGTCCAGCCAGTCCGCGCCCGCGGTCTCGTTCACCAGGACGAGGAACTTGATCGCGTCCTTGGTGGTGCGGATGCCGCCCGCGGGCTTCACGCCGACCTGTACCCCGGTCTGCTCACGGAAGTCGCGTACGGCCTCCAGCATCAGGAGGGTGTTCGCGGGGGTGGCGTTGACGCCGACCTTGCCGGTCGAGGTCTTGATGAAGTCCGCGCCCGCGAGCATGCCGATCCAGGAGGCGCGCCGGATGTTGTCGTACGTGGACAGCTCGCCGGTCTCGAAGATGACCTTGAGCCGAGCCTCGCCACAGGTTTCCTTGACGGCGCGGATCTGCTCGAACACGGTCATGTAGTCGCCGGTGAGGAAGGCGCCGCGGTCGATGACCATGTCGATCTCGTCGGCACCCGCCGCGACGGCCTCACGGACGTCGCCGAGCTTCACGTCGATGGCGGCGCGGCCCGCGGGGAAGGCGGTCGCGACGGACGCGACCTTGACACCGCTGTCGCCGACGGCCTCCTTGGCGGTGGCCACCATGTCCGGATAGACGCAGACCGCGGCGGTCTTCGGCGTGCCGCGGTCGGTCGGATCGGGGTTCACGGCCTTCGCGCCGAGCGCCCGGACCTTGCCCGGGGTGTCGGCGCCCTCCAGCGTCGTCAGGTCGATCATCGAGATGGCGAGATCGATGGCGTACGCCTTCGCCGTCGTCTTGATCGAACGAGTGCCGAGCGCTGAGGCACGTGCCTCCAGGCCGACCGTGTCGACGCCGGGCAGCCCGTGGAGGAAGCGGCGCAGCGTGCGGTCCGACGCTGTGGCCTCCGCGAGCGGGTGTGCAGGTACGGATGCAGTGGGCATGGTCACGAGGGGAGCATATCTACGCGCGTAGCGGCTGTACAGGGGGCGGGTCGGAGTGGACCCGCGGGGCCCGGGGCAGGCCGTGGCGGGCCTGCGAACGGACCGGGGGACGGACGCCCCGGCGACGGACCGAGGGGGGACGGTCCTGCGGTGGACCCGGGGCGGCCTCGCGGTGGACCAGAGGCCGGGGCCCTGCGGACCCGGGCGGCTCCGTGGTGGCGCCGGGGCCGCTCCCGCCACGGCTCGGGGGGCACCCGTGATGGACCCGAAGCGGCCTCCACGCGGACGGGGGTCCTCGGAGGATCAGGGGTGGCCCGCCGCGGTGACCGGGGTGGGCCGACGGGCTTGTGAACGGGCTTGGGGACGGACGCTCTGCGATGAACCGGGGGCCCTCCGACGGAGCGAGGGGGGGAGGCGGTCCCTGCGGAGGATCTGCGGCGGGCGGCCCGCGGCGGGCCGGGGGCGGCCCTGCGACGGCCCCGGGGCGGCCCCGCGGCGGACCTCAGGCAGAATCAGGGGTATGACCGACCCCCAGCCCTCCGTGGCGGAGCCCGAGTACAAGGACCGGACCTACCGGTCGACCGGCGGTATCGCCGGAGGCGTCCTGCTGCTCGCCCTCGGCGGCTGGCTCGGCATCGACGCGATGATCCGGGGGGAAGGCCGCACCCCGTGGCTCGCGCTCGCCGGGCTGCTCCTGGCGGTGCCGCTCGTCGTCGCCTTCACCCTGCGCCCCGCCGTGTACGCCAACGACGACCGGCTGCGCATCCGCAACCCCTTCCGGACGATCACGCTGCCGTGGGCATCCGTCTCCGGGCTGCGTTCCGGGTACTCGAACGAGGTCTTCACCCAGTCCGGCACCAAGTACCAGCTCTGGGCCATCCCGGTCTCCCTCCGTGGCCGCAAGAAGGCCGCACGGAGGAAGTCGCAGGGCGCGGCCGCCGGTGACCCGAGCGTCGGCGGCCCGGGCCTCCGTTCTTCGCTGAGGCCCGGCCAGCCGGCGCCCGTGCGCGCCGCCAGTGACCAGATCATGGACGACCTGCGCGACCTGTCCGAGCAGCGCGCCGGCGCGGAGTCCGCGCAGGGCGAGCCCAAAGTCCGGTGGGGCTACGAGATCCTCGCGCCTGCCGTGGCCGGGGCGGTACTGCTCGCGGTACTGCTGGCGATCGGTTAGGGGCTAGGGGCTAGGAGCGCTGCTCGCCGTTGACACGGGGGCGGGTGTGCTGCTCGCCGTTGGCCCGGCATGTGTGCTGCTTGCCGTCGGCCAGTGGCTGGGAGTGCTGCTCGTCGTCGGCCGGGGGTAAGGAGTGCTGCTCATCGTCGGCCGGCAGGTAGGAGGTGCTGCTCGCCGTCGGCCAAGGGATAGGTGCGCTGCTTGTCCTGGTCCGGGAGGCGGGTGTGCTGCTCGTCGGTGGCCAGTGGGGTGGCAGCTGTGGTGCTCTTGTCGGGCAGGCGAAAGCCGGTGTGCTGCTCGCCGTTCGCCAGCGGGTGAGAGTGCTGTCTGCCGTCGGCAGCGGGAGCGCCTTCGCGCCCTTACGGCGGGCCCGACCACGCCAGCAGCATGTGGCCTCCGAACGCCGCCGACGTCACCGCCGCGGTCAGCATCACCGTCACTGCGACATGCGTCCGCGCGCGGGCCAGCGCCGCCGCGAGCGGCAGCAGCAGGGGAAAGCCGGGGAGCAGGAAGCGGGCCCGGGGGAAGTAGACCCCCTCGCTGCCGAGCACGATCAGCAGCAGCAGGCCCGTGAAGACCAGCAGCGGCAACGGCTGCCGGTCACCCACCGACAGGACGAACAGCACCGCCGACGCGAGCAGCGTGGCAGTCACCATCATCAGAAACAGCTGCGGCCGCTGCACGGAAAGCAGGTCCCGCACGGTCCGCAGGGTTCCCACCCCGCCGTCCCACTCGTTGTGCCACAGCTTCTGTACGGCGAAGTAACCGTCCCAGCGGCCGAGCCGAAATCCCACCCAGCCGACGTACGAGAGCCAGCCGAGTGGGGCCACCAGGGCGCCCACGAGCGTGCGTACGCGGTCGGTGCCGCCCCCCGCTCGGCACGTGCGCCACAGCGCGAGCAGCGCCGTCAGGGAGACCGCCGCCGCGAGCGCCACACCCGTGGGGCGCGTCAGGCCCGCGAGCGCGGCCAGTGAGCCCGCCCAGAGCCAGCGGCCGGTGAGCACGGCGTACAGCGCCCACGCGGTGAGCGCCGTGAAGAGCGACTCCGTGTAGCCCATCCACTGCACGAGCGCGACGGGCAGCGAACCCCAGAGCGCGGCGAGCAGGACGCCCGCCCTGCGCCCGTACAGGTGGTCGCCCACCGCGAAGATCCCCCACGCCGCGAGGAACGAGCAGACGACGGCGATCGCGAGCCCCACGGCCCCGCGCGGCTCCGGGACGAGCAGACTGCCCGCCCTGATGAGCAGGGACTGCAGCGGGAAGAAGGCGAGGTTGTTCGCGTCCACCTGGGTGCCCAGGGTGTTCGCGTATCCCTCGTCGGCGATCTTCAGATACCAGTCGCAGTCCCACGACTCCGCCAGCAGATGCCAGACGTCGCGCCGTTCCCCGCGCGCCCAGAGGGCGAAGACCACCGCGCCGAAGACGCGTACGGCGGCGTACGCGAGGAGTGCGGGCGCCGCGTGCCGCAGGGCGCGAGCGCCGCGTGCGGGGCGGCCCGGGGAGCGGACCGGGACACGATGGTGGGGCCGGCGGGACGGGGCGACGATCCGGGGCGTGGCGGCGGACGCCGGTGCGGTCGAGGTGGTCTCAGGGGTCGGTCCGTACGGCACTGCGGCAGCTCCTGGAACGTGATCATGCGCTGCCGGTCACCCTTCCTGGGGGACCGACAGCGCACCGGATCACTGCGGCAGTCGCACCGGCCTAACCACCCGGACGGGTGGGGTGGCGGCTCCGTGACCACCCGCCTCGGCCACCGCCTCGGGCGCCGCTAGATGCCGGCGGCCGCGGACAGGTCGCGCTTGATCGCCGTGAGGAAGTCCGTCGCCTCGGTGCGGGCGGCAGGCAGACCGTCCTTCGCCGAAACCGGGACCACCACCTCCAGGTAGCACTTCAGCTTCGGCTCCGTGCCGCTCGGGCGCACGATGACGCGGGCGCCGTCGAGCGTGTAGCGCAGGCCGTCCGTGGGCGGCAGCGTGTCGGTGCCTCGCGTCAGGTCCTCGGCCTTCACCACGGGCAGGCCCGCGAGAGCCGTCGGCGGCTGCTCCCGCAGCCGCCGCATCGCGTCCGCGATCACGGAGAGGTCCTCCACACGGACCGAAAGCTGGTCGGTGGCGTGCAGACCGTGCTCCACGGCCAGGTCGTCCAGCAGGTCGATGAGCGTGCGGCCCTGCTCCTTGAGCTCGGACGCCAGCTCCGTGAGCAGGAGCGCCGCCGTGATGCCGTCCTTGTCGCGTACGCCTTCGGGGTCCACGCAGTAGCCGAGGGCCTCTTCATAGCCGTAACGCAGGCCGTCCACGCGGGCGATCCACTTGAAGCCGGTGAGGGTCTCCTCGTACGGGAGCCCCGCCTTTTCCGCGATCCGCCCGAGCAGGGACGAGGAGACGATCGACTCGGCGAACGTGCCGCGGGCGCCCCGGCGTACGAGGTGGGCCGCGAGGAGCGCGCCCACTTCATCGCCCCGGAGCATGCGCCAGTCGGCGCCGTCCGGGCCGCCCGGACCGTCCTTGACGGCCGCGGCGCAGCGGTCCGCGTCCGGGTCGTTGGCGATGATCAGGTCCGGGTCCACCTCGCGGGCCTTCGCGAAGGAGAGGTCCATCGCGCCCGGCTCCTCCGGGTTGGGGAACGCGACCGTGGGGAAGTCCGGGTCGGGCTCCGCCTGTTCGGCGACGAGCGCCGGGGCGGGGAATCCCGCCCGCTCGAACGCCGCGAGGAGGGTCTCCTTGCCGACGCCGTGCATCGCCGTGTAGACGGTGCGGGCGGTGCGGGGGGAATCGGGGGACAGGACGGCGTCCGTGCGGGCCAGGTAGGCGTCCAGGACGTCGTCGTTGAGGGTCTGCCAGCCGGACTCCGGGCGGGGGACGTCGTGGAGGGAGGCCACCGCGTCGATCTGCGCCGCGATCTCCGCGTCCGCGGGCGGCACGATCTGGGAGCCGTCGCCCAGGTAGACCTTGTAGCCGTTGTCCCGCGGGGGGTTGTGGCTCGCCGTCACCTCCACGCCCGCGACGGCACCGAGGTGCCTTATGGCGAAGGCGAGTACGGGGGTGGGGAGCGGGCGGGGGAGCACCGCCGCCCTGAGTCCGGCACCGGTCATGACGGCGGCGGTGTCGCGCGCGAAGTCCGCGGACTTGTGGCGGGCGTCGTACCCGATGACCACCAGGCCGTCTGTCTCGCCCTTGGACTTCAAGTACGCGGCGAGGCCTGCTGCCGCGCGGATGACGACGGAGCGGTTCATGCGCATGGGGCCCGCGCCGAGTTCGCCGCGGAGGCCGGCGGTGCCGAACTGGAGGGTGCCGCTGAAGCGGGCGGTCAGCTCTTCGGTGTCCGCGGTGTCGATGAGCTTCGCGAGTTCCTCGCGGGTCTCGGGGTCCGGGTCCTCGGCCTGCCAGGCCTGGGCGCGTGCGATGAGTTCGGAGTCGTCCAGCACGGTTCTTCAGCCTCTCGTATGCGGGGTTCTGGTGCGGGTCCGGGTATGCCTACCCGGAGCCTCGGGGTTGCTTGTTCCCGTGCCGGGGGCGTCTTGCCGGTGGGGCCCGGTGGGGCGTTCCTGTGCCGCCGCTTCGCGGCGGATCTCTCCCGCCCACCCACCCGATCACCCCGCGGCGAAAAGGGCTCGTGCGCCCCCCGACGCTCCGGGGCAATCGGGCGGGTGGGCGGGAAAGCCCGTGCGGCAACGGGCGACGCTCCAGGGCAATCGGGCGGGTGGGTGGGAGAGCCTGTGCGGCAACGGCGCTACGGGCCCACCGACCCGCAGTGCAGGCACGTCCCACCCACCAGAAGCCCCCCCGCCGGGCAAGGCGCGCCCGCCGGGCAAGGCACCCCCCGGCAAGGCGCCCCGCCAGGCAAGGCGGCCCCACCACGCAAGGCGCCCCGCCAGACAAGGCGCCCCGCCAGACAACGCCCCCGGTAAAACTAGATACGCCCCAGAACCTGGCCCAGCAGCTCGCCCATGCGGGTGGCGCTGTCCCGGCCCGCCTGGAGGACCTCCTCGTGGTTCAGCGGCTCACCCGTCATGCCCGCGGCGAGGTTCGTGACCAGGGAGATGCCGAGCACCTCCGCGCCGGCCTCGCGCGCGGCGATCGCCTCGAGGACCGTCGACATGCCCACCAGGTCCGCACCGATCGTGCGGGCCATGCGGATCTCCGCCGGAGTCTCGTAGTGCGGGCCGGGGAACTGCGCGTAGACGCCCTCTTCGAGGGAGGGGTCGATCTCCTTGCAGAGGGCGCGCAGCCGGGGGGAGTACAGGTCCGTGAGGTCCACGAAGTTCGCGCCGACGATCGGCGACGTGGCCGTCAGGTTCAGGTGATCGCTGATCAGGACCGGCTGACCGGGACGCATGCCCTCGCGCAGACCGCCGCAGCCGTTCGTCAGCACGATCGTCTTGCAGCCCGCGGCCACGGCCGTACGCACGCCGTGCGCGACGGCGGCGACGCCACGGCCCTCGTAATAGTGGGTGCGGCCCAGGAAGACGAGGGCCCGCTTGTCACCGATCTTGAAGGAGCGGATGCGGCCGCCGTGTCCCTGGACCGCCGGCATCGGGAAGCCGGGCAGGTCGGTGACGGCGAACTCCGCGTCGGGCTCGCCGAGCGCGTCCACGGCCGGTGCCCAGCCGGAGCCCATCACAAGGGCCACGTCGTGGGTGTCGGCACCCGTCAGCTCACGCAGGCGCGTGGCGGCGGCGTCGGCGGCGGCGTAGGGGTCGCCCTGGTCGTCCGAAATAACTGAAGCGTTCACGCGGACGAGAGTAGCCGCTCTCGCCCTACGCGCGTAGATGACGATGCTCACGGGATTCGGATCGTTGTCTTGTCGTTTCCGACGAGAGCCCTGCCGAAGGCCGCGCGGGTGCCTCGCGGAGTCCCCGCCAGGCCCCCGGAGACCGTGCGAAGTCCGGCGAAGGTGCCGCCGACGTCCGTCAAAGGGTGGGGAGAGTTCAGAAGGGTGGGGAGTTCAGACAGAGATCCGCTGCCCGCCCAGCCGGCCCCGCCCCTAACAAGGCCGCTTGCGGAGTTCCATCACGTAGTCGTGGGGCGCCCCCGCGGTCTCCGCCGCGTCGGCCAGCTCCCCCAGATAGCGCGCTGACGGCAGGCCGCCCTCGTAACCATTGAGGACGTACACCCAGGCGGGTTCCTCGCCGTCCAGGGTGTGCACGCGCACGCGCATCCTGCGGTAGACGTCGAGCCCCACGCCCTCCCAGCGGTCCAGCGAGTCCTCGTCCATGGGGGCGACGTCGTAGAGCGTGACGAAGACCTGCGAACGCGGCGCCTCGACGATGGTGGCCAGCGCGCCCTCCCACCCCATGTGCTCCCCGCCGAACGTCAGCCGCCAGCCGTTCAGCCAGCCCGTCTGGCGCAGCGGCGAGTGCGGGGCGCGGCGTGACATGAGCCGCGGATCCAGATTGCCGGCGTACGCGGCGTAGAGCGACATGGGGTCGAGGGTACGGCAGGCGACACGTGCGTCCCTCCGGTAACGGAAGTGCCCTTCTTGTAGGAAGAACGGCCGGGTCGCGGGCAGAACGGCCCGGATGGAGCCCCCGGGGCGAAGCACCTTGAAGCGTGCGGGACAATGGAGTACGTGACTCGGATCGTGATCATTGGCGGCGGACCCGGCGGATACGAGGCGGCACTCGTTGCCGCCCAGCTCGGCGCGGAGGTGACCGTCGTCGACTGCGACGGTCTGGGCGGGGCGTCGGTGCTCACCGACTGCGTCCCGTCCAAGACTCTGATCGCCACGGCCGAGGTGATGACCACCTTCGACTCCTCGTACGAGGAGCTCGGCATCATCGTCGCGGACGACACCCCGCACATCGACAGCCCAGCCCGCGTCGTCGGCGTGGACCTCGGCAAGGTCAACCGCCGCGTGAAGCGCCTCGCGCTCGCGCAGTCCCACGACATCACCGCGTCCGTCACGCGTGCGGGCGCGCGCGTGCTGCGCGGCCGTGGCCGTCTGGAGGGGCAGCAGGACACCGACGGCTCGCGCAAGGTCATCGTGCGCGCGGCCGACGGGACCGAAGAGACGCTCGTGGCCGACGCCGTGCTCATCGCGACCGGCGGGCACCCGCGCGAGGTTCCCGACGCGCTGCCCGACGGCGAGCGGATCCTCAACTGGACGCAGGTGTACGACCTGGACGAGCTCCCCGAGGAGCTCATCGTGGTCGGCTCGGGTGTCACCGGCGCCGAGTTCGCCGGTGCGTACCAGGCGCTCGGGTCGAACGTCACGCTCGTGTCGAGCCGCGACCGCGTGCTGCCCGGCGAGGACCCGGACGCCGCCGCCGTCCTGGAGGACGTCTTCCGGCGCCGCGGCATGAACGTCATGTCGCGCTCCCGCGCCGCCTCCGCCAAGCGCGTGGGCGACCGCGTGGAGGTGACGCTCGCCGATGGCCGCGTCATCTCCGGTACGCACTGTCTGATGGCCGTGGGTGCCATCCCCAACAGCAGCGGCATGGGCCTGGAGGAGGCCGGGGTCAAGCTCAAGGACTCCGGGCACATCTGGACCGACAGGGTGTCGCGCACGTCCGCGCCGGGTGTGTACGCCGCCGGTGACGTGACCGGCATCTTCGCGCTGGCCTCCGTCGCCGCCATGCAGGGGCGCATCGCGATGTACCACTTCCTGGGCGACGCGGTGACGCCGCTGAACCTGAAGACCGTGTCGTCGAACGTCTTCACCGACCCCGAGATCGCGACCGTCGGCTACAGCCAGTCCGACGTGGACACCGGCAAGATCGACGCCCGCGTCGTCAAGCTGCCGCTGTTGCGCAACCCGCGCGCGAAGATGCAGGGCATTCGCGACGGCTTCGTCAAGATCTTCTGCCGTCCGGGTACGGGCATCGTGGTGGGCGGTGTGGTCGTCGCACCGCGCGCCTCGGAACTGATCCACCCCATCTCGATCGCGGTCGACAACAATCTGACGGTCGAGCAGATCGCGAATGCGTTCACCGTGTATCCATCCCTTTCGGGCTCGATCGCCGAGGTCGCGCGTCAACTCCACACGCGGAAGTCGGCGGGCGAAGCCTGATCGCGGAACGATCGTCGGTTGAACGCCGAATGATCGGGATCGGTCCGGGGTAACAACCCCGCGCAGGTCACGGGCTGTTGTCGCCCATTCGCCCGGCATAGGCGGGGTGAGTAGGCACCTATACCACCTCACGCCCTGCCGTGCGAACAACTTCTGTAATTCGGCGCAAACTGCTGAAAGCAGACGGTCGTTGGGGTTACTGTCAGTTTCGTGTTCGCTGCAGAACGTCGCCAATTGATCCTCGAAATGGTGCGGGCCAACGGAGCTGTATCGCTCCGGGAGCTCGCCCGCGTCGTCCAGACCTCCGAAGTGACCGTACGGCGGGACGTGCGCGCGCTGGAGGCAGAAGGACTCCTCGACCGCCGACATGGCGGTGCGGTATTGCCGGGCGGATTCACGCGGGAGTCCGGCTTTCCGCAGAAATCACATCTCGCGACCGCCGAGAAGACGGCCATCGCCGATCTCGCGGCGGGACTCGTAGAAGAAGGCGAAGCCATCGTCGTCGGGGCGGGTACGACCACGCAGGAGCTGGCCCGACGGCTCGCGCGGGTGCCCGGTCTGACCGTCGTCACCAATTCCCTCTTGGTGGCACAGGCGCTGGCCCATGCCAACCGCGTCGAGGTCGTCATGACCGGCGGCACCCTGCGCGGTTCCAACTACGCGCTCGTGGGCAGCGGGGCCGAACAGTCCCTGCAGGGCCTGCGGGTCTCGCGCGCCTTCCTGTCGGGCAGTGGTCTGACCGCCGAGCGCGGGCTCTCCACGTCCAACATGCTCTCGGCGAGCGTGGACCGTGCGCTCGTCCAGGCCGCGGCCGAGGTCGTGGTCCTCGCCGACCACACCAAGCTCGGCACCGACACGATGTTCCAGACGGTGCCGACGGACGTCATCACCCGCCTGGTCACGGACGAACCGCCCACGCACGACGACCGTGCGGCCACCGAACTGCAGGCCCTCGCCGATCAGGGCGTGCAGATCGCTGTCGCGGGCGGGGCCGCGAGCCCGGGCTCCGGACCAGGGGTGGATTCCGTCCCGGCGCGGCAGGCGCGCCGGGACGTGCCACTGCCGGGGCAGCGTCGTAACCACGGCGGTCACGGGGCGGGCCCCGGGGCGCAGTTGCGCAGTGCGGTCCTCGGGGAGCAGCAGCCCGGGGAGCGGGCCGCGCGAGTGGCGGATCTACGCCGCCGCTGAACCGGCCGTGCCCGTACGGCAGTCTTCGGGTGCCGATCCATCGGCCTTCAGGCCGCGCAGGGTCAGCATCAGGAGGCGGTCGGCCAACTCGGGCTCGTCGGGGGTCTCTTCGGCGGCCAGCGCGATCGCGTTGGTCAGCTGCAGCAGATCGCCGATCGACACACCGGGGCGTACGGCACCGGCCTGCTGTGCCCGCACGAGCAGGGCCGTGCCCGCCTCACGCATGGGCCTGCTGCATCGGGAGAGTGCCGAACTGTCGTCGTGGGACGCCGACATGAGGGCGCGGGAGAGCCCGCGGTACTCACCCGCATGAGTGATGATGGCGCGGAGCCAGGTCACCAGGGCCGAGCAGGGCTGCGGATCTTCGAGCAGCGCGCGGGACCGGTCAAGGAGGTCGCTCACCGCCTCTTCGAAGACGGCGCTCATCAGGGCGTGACGGTTGGGGAAGTGGCGGTAGAGGGTGCCGATGCCTACGTTCGCGTGGCGGGCGATGTCTTCCAGCGAGGCATCCGTGCCGTGCTCCGCGAAGGCGGCGCGGGCCTCTGCGAGGAGCCGAAGGTAGTTACGGCGCGCGTCGGCACGCATGGCCCGTGCGGGCTGCGGTTCCGTGCCGGTGCTCATCGCCCTGGTCCTCCCTGAACGTCGGTGTACCTCAAGGATGCCTGACTCAAGGATGCCTGATCGGCTCCGCCCGGTCTGCGCACCGTCGATCACCGGCTTCGCCGCTGAATACTTCGCTGGCCGGGCTGGATGCTCCAGCCCGGCCAGCGTATAAGCAACGCTCCGCGGTCAGTCCTTGATCTCGCAGATGACCGCGCCGGAGGTCAGGCTCGCGCCCACCTCCGCCGTGAGGCCCTTGATCGTGCCCGAGCGGTGTGCGTTCAGGGGCTGTTCCATCTTCATGGCCTCCAGGACGACGACCAGGTCGCCCTCCTGCACCTCCTGGCCCTCCTCGACAGCGATCTTGACGATCGTGCCCTGCATGGGGGACGCCAGGGTGTCACCGGAGGCCGCCGGACCCGACTTCTTCGCCGCGCGGCGCTTGGGGCGGGCCCCGCCCGCCGCGGCCGTGCGGGCGATGGTCATGCCCAGCGAGGAGGGCAACGAGACCTCGAGGCGCTTGCCGCCGACCTCGACGACCACCGTCTCGCGGCCCGGCTCCTCGTCCGTCTCCGCGTCGGCCGCCGGGGCGGCGAACGCGGGGATCTCGTTGACGAACTCGGTCTCGATCCAGCGGGTGTGGACCGTGAACGGGTCCGTGGAGCCGGTCAGTTCGGGGGCGAAGGCCGGGTCCTTGACGACCGCGCGGTGGAACGGGATGGCCGTGGCCATGCCCTCCACGTTGAACTCCTCAAGGGCGCGTGCGGCCCGCTGCAGGGCCTGCTGACGCGTGGCGCCGGACACGATCAGCTTGGCGAGGAGCGAGTCCCATGCCGGGCCGATGACGCTGCCGGACTCCACGCCCGCGTCCAGGCGCACGCCCGGACCCGACGGCGGGGCGAAGGTGGTGACGGTGCCGGGCGCCGGCAGGAAGCCGCGGCCCGGGTCCTCGCCGTTGATGCGGAACTCGAAGGAGTGACCCCGCATCTCGGGGTCGCCGTAACCCAGTTCCTCACCGTCGGCGATGCGGAACATCTCGCGGACCAGGTCGATGCCGGTGATCTCTTCGGTGACCGGGTGCTCCACCTGGAGACGGGTGTTGACCTCCAGGAAGGAGATCGTGCCGTCGGTGCCGACGAGGAACTCGACGGTGCCCGCGCCCTCGTAGCGGGCTTCCTTCAGGATCGCCTTCGACGCCGCGTACAGCTCGGCGTTCTGGGCCTCGCTCAGGAACGGCGCGGGCGCCTCCTCCACCAGCTTCTGGTGGCGGCGCTGGAGCGAGCAGTCACGGGTCGACACGACGACCACGTTGCCGTGCTTGTCGGCCAGGCACTGGGTCTCCACGTGCCGCGGCTTGTCGAGGTAGCGCTCCACGAAGCACTCGCCGCGGCCGAAGGCGGCGACGGCCTCGCGCACCGCGGAGTCGTACAGCTCGGGCACCTCTTCGAGGGTCCGGGCCACCTTCAGACCGCGTCCGCCGCCACCGAAGGCGGCCTTGATCGCGATCGGCAGGCCGTGCTCCTCGGCGAAGGCCACGACCTCGTCGGAACCGCTGACGGGATCCGGCGTACCGGCCACCAGCGGGGCGCCCGCGCGCTGCGCGATGTGCCGCGCGGCGACCTTGTCACCGAGGTCACGGATGGCTTGCGGCGGCGGGCCGATCCAGATCAGGCCCGCGTCCAGGACGGCCTGCGCGAAGTCGGCGTTCTCCGAAAGGAAGCCATAGCCGGGGTGGACCGCGTCCGCCCCCGCGTCCTTGGCCGCTGCCAGCACCTTGGAAATGTCCAGGTAGCTGGTGGCCGGAGTGTCACCGCCCAGCGCGAACGCCTCATCTGCCGCACGTACATGCAGAGCGTCCCGGTCAGGATCTGCGTAGACGGCTACGCTCGCGATCCCTGCATCCCGGCATGCCCGAGCAACGCGGACAGCGATTTCGCCACGGTTGGCGATGAGCACTTTGCGCACGATGGCTCCCTCCTTGAAACAAGCCGAGTTTAGGGACTGCCGACACGACCTTTCGACCCGTCCCCAATGGTGAGCTTGCCCACACGGAGCGTGATCCGGGGCCTGCCCGTCCGCGAAATCCCTTGTCGCACCACGGTACGCAGGGTCCTTTCCGGGCAGACTAACGCGCCGATGTGGTCAAGGTCTCTGTGAGAGCGTGCTGCGGCAGGGGGTCAATCTTTGTGGAGTCCCTACGAATGGCCCAATGATTCTCTGCCTTCGGCGGAGCTCTTGTCCCCCGGTTTACCCGTTAGTAGCGTTCACGATGTCTGGCACGTACTGGCGGTAACAGTGGAAGAGGTGGGGCGCCGTGGCGCGTAGACCGGTTGCCTTCGTGGGCGCGATCGTACTTCTGGTGGAGGCGGTCGGCATCGCCCTTCTCAACTGGTTCCTCGGCCTTGTCGTGAATAAGCAGGACATGTCCCTAGCGGGCCTCGACCCGCACGCGATGTCCGTGTCGACCTGGATCGCGGGCGGCGTCTTCGGCCTCTACCTCGCGCTGTGCGGCGGCGTCTTGGCGCGCTCGGCGGTCAGCGACCGCGCGCCGGGCCGCTTCGGCAGGCTGCTGCTGATCAGCGCCGCCGTGGTGCACGGGCTGCTCGGGGCGTTCTCGGTCGGCCTGGTCGGCTGGCCCGCCTTCGTCCTCATGATGGTCGTGCTCGGCCTGATCGTCCTGACGCTCGTGGCGTACGACAAGAAGCCCGACGGGGTCACTGACCAGCCGCGCACCGGCAACGGGGCAGCGGGCGGCGGCGCGCCGGAGAACGGCGCCCCACAGCCGGCCTGAGCTTTCCTGGGCCCGCCTGAGCCCTCATGGGTTCTCCTGGGCGCTCATGGGCTCTCCTGGGCCCCTGCCCGCGACCCGGGGCCTACTTCGCCCACAACTCCGTGATGCCGACGCCCAGTTCGGACAGCAGGCGGCGGAGCAGCGGCAGCGAGAGGCCGATGACGTTGCCGTGGTCGCCCTCGATCGAGTCGACGAAGGGGGCCGAGCGGCCGTCGAGGGTGAACGCGCCCGCCACGTGCAGGGGTTCGCCGCTCGCCACGTACGCGGCGATCTCCTCGTCCGACGGCTCGCCGAAGCGGACGACGGTCGACGCGACCGCCGACACATGGCGTCCCGCCACGGTGTCGTACACGCAGTGGCCGGTCTGCAGGACGCCCGCGCGCCCGCGCATGGACTTCCAGCGGGCCGTGGCCTCCTCCGCGTCGGCGGGCTTGCCGAGCGCCTGACCGTCCAGTTCCAGGACGGAGTCGCAGCCGACGACCAGGGCGCCCTTGGCGTCCGGGCGCGCCGAGACGACCGACGCCTTGGCCTCGGCGAGGGCCAGGGCGAGCTCGGCGGGGGTCGGTGCGGAGATCGCGTCCTCGTCCACCCCGCTGACGATCACCTCGGGGGCGAGACCGGCCTGGCGCAGGAGGCCGAGCCGGGCGGGGGACTTGGAGGCGAGGACGAGACGGCGGGGCTGTCGTGGCTGATCACTCATACGGTCAGGTTAGCGAGCCGCGGAGGGTGCCCCGGCGGACGTCTCAGTGGATGCCCAGGACGAACATCGCGACGATCATGGCCAGGGCGAGGACGAGTCCCGCACGGCGCATCTTCGCCTGCATCTCCCGCATGTCCTTCGGAGGCTTGTCCTCCGGATCCGACCACAGCATGTTTTCGATACTGCGCGCGGTGACGGCGGGGGGGGGGGGGGGGGGTACTAAGGCCCGCCCCCCCCCCCCCGCCCAGTCGACTGGGG